>NZ_FOZS01000007.1 GCF_900116205.1 Halostagnicola kamekurae
TCACCCTCGGTCCACGACTGTTTCGCCGGTCGAAAAACAACCTGCGTGACGACTGTACTGTCGTCGAGTGAGAGCATCTCGCTGGTGATTTCGCCGTAGGGGTCCGTCTCGAAGCCTTCGCTGTTGTGATGGCGGATCGGGTAGTACGGGATTTTCTCCATCTCGAGCCAGGCGCCGGCGACGTACTCGTCAGAGTCAATCACCGGGAACGCATACCCGTCTTCGACAGCGAAGATTTCGCTATTCGCGTAGTTGTTCCCGACGCGACGGCGGAATTTGTCGGCGGCTGCCTCCGTGGCAGCGTGCATATAGAAGGTGATCTTCCCCTGGTCGAACCAGACTTCGAACGAGTGATGATCACTCGTATTCTTCCCGCGGAAATTCGTCGTCACGTCGTGGACTGACTGGAGGACGCCCGCCCCATCCACGACACCGTCGTTCTCTTTGTAGGGACGAATGCGCAGGAGTGTACCGGGAGTGTCCGATTGGCGTTGGACGAACGATTCCTGCTCTTCGAACTCGAGTTGTGTCGCCTCGTACTGGGGCGACGAACTGAGCATCTTCGTGAAACGATCGAGCGTAGTCATGGTCTTAGCTGTCATATTCAGGTTCGATTGTTCGTTGTTCGATTCCACCGTCAGTCTGGATTGGTGCCTCCTCGGTGTCTGCATCCGATTCGAGAGCTTGTTCGACGACTACATCGAGGACCTCCGCTTTCGTGAGATCCTCATCAAGAAGTTGACTCGCCGTCTCGGCGCTGATGTCAAGGCGAGTCGCAAGCGCGTTTTGCTGTGCTTCGGTCTCGACGAACTCTTCGAAAGCGAGCAGTTCCGCTGGCTCGTCGCTTATCGCCTGCTCGAGGAAGGCCTGATCCTCTGGTTCGTAGTCGATGACGCGTTTCTCGAAGTCGTCTGCGACTACATGGAGAGGATACGTTCCGTGTTCTTCGACACGAACGAGTGCCTGACTATAGCCGAGGTCTTCTTTCCCGGCGTCAGCACCTCTGACGTACTGGCGCTGTTCTCTGGTGAGCCCAATTTTGTCTGCTGTTGAATCGTCGAGTTCAGGCAGTTTGTGGAAGACTTTGATCGGGCACATCCCGATGATCTTCTCGGCTTGCTCGGTCTCGTAGAACTCCTGGGCGGTCTGCGAGAGCAACACCATTCGAAGGCCAGCATGGCGCTGGTGACGGAACGCCGTCTCGAGGAAGTCGAGGTTGGCCTGATCGTCGAAGAGATAGTGGGCTTCGTCGATCGCGAGTTCGACATTACGTTGGGTGTTCTTCGCCTGCTGGTAGATCGTCGATAGCAGCAGTTGCATCAGGAACGTCTGGCGATCGATACCTGAGGCACTGCCCTCGATCTGACCCAGATCAATGTAGACGACCTTGTTGTCACCCTCGAGGATATCGATCTCCGAGTGGTGAGAGAGATTTTCGTAGGAGCCACCCTCACGGAACGGCTGGAAGGCGATCGCGAGTTCATCGGCGTACTGGGCAGCACGTTCGCGAGCGGATTCGGATTCTGCGATGTTGTGCTCGTCCGGATTCTCAGCGATATCACAGAGGATTCGGTGGACGTCCTGCATTGTCGGTGAGTTTTCCGACGTATGCGTCGAGACGTCGTCTTCGACGATTCCAGCCTGTCGATAGGCTTCGTCGATCACATACGAGAGGACGCCCGTCTCCGTCCCCAGTTCGATATCGCGAGCCTCGAGGAAGTTCTCGAGAACGGCGGAGACCTCGTCTTTCTTCGCCGAGAGAGGAGAGACGCCGTCACTCGAGTTGAGAACGTGCTGTGGTGTCTCGCGGATCTCGAGTGGATTCAGTTTCGTGTCGCCACCCACGGTGATCGTCTTCGCATTCAGCGCGTCGGCGATCCCGCGAAAACCCCCAACGGGGTCGATGAGTACGAGCATCGTATCGTTACGCCGTTTCATCATCCGCAGATGGCGCAGGATCCCGCCGAACGTCTTTCCGGCCCCGGGCATTCCGACGACGAGTTCGCTGTGGCCGGTCTCGAGTTCCCACGGGTTGATTCGAATCGGCGAGCCGTTGTGGCCGTGATAGCCGTATTCGATCCCGTCGTCCATCATCTGGTAGTTCGATGAGAAGGGGAACATGGCCCCGATGGCCTGGTTGGTCAGCGTCGACATTCGATCGCGACCGAGTTCGTTCCGTCCGAGCGGTGAGACTGTCGCGAGTCCTCGCTCCTGCCATCGACTCGCGACTTTCAGCGTACAGTTCGCCGGCGCATCCTTGATGATTGACCGTAGCCGAGTTGTTTGATTCTCGAGTTTTTGCTGGCTCTCGGCAGCGAGACGAATGAATACGCCGCCGCGATAGAACGAGGCTTTGTTCGCCCGAACGAGTGAGCGCATGTACTTCGCCTGATCGATGTCCTCTTGGAGATCTTCGGCTCTGAGACTGTTCGAATCGTGCTGGTTGATCTTCAGATCCGAAATCCAGTCAGCCATCATGTCCTGCGCCGACTGGCTATCGAACGGATCCAGGTGGATACTGATATCCGTCTTGAGCTCTGTCTCGAGGAGTAATCGCTCGAGGAGTCCATCCGATGGCTCTTGGGGGAACTGTTCGATCCAGAAGGTGCGGACGAACGTCTCGTCGTTGATCACGGCATAAGTCGTCTCCCAGTCGATCGTCGACGGCGCGATAACCGACTGGTGCATCGTCGACGTGTCCGGAAGACGGTCTTCTTCGGACACTGATGAGGTATTATCTCCCTCCTCAGTTTCGTCCGAGTCGAGATCCTCAAGGGAGTACTCCCAGTCCTCAGCTTTCTCACTGCTGGTGTCCGCCTTCCGTTGGGTCGCACTCGAGTTGTCCATCGCGCCGATGACATCTGCTGGGTCTGGCGTGGCTGGAACACCGTCGCTGATCCCGTGAGAGACGACCGGGAACGTCCCGAGCGCGCTCGAGATATCGTCGTACTCCTCTGGCTGGCACGTCCAGTACTCCTTCGTGATCCGTGCAAGGTCGTATGCGTCGACGGGGCTGATCGAACACCGATAGAGCGACGAGCCGCCACGCCGGAGCTGGGAGAGTCGCGACTCGAGCTTCTCTTCTTTGAGTTGATCACGCCTTGATTCGCTCAGTCCATCAGATTGGAATCGACCAAACAATCGCCCGACAATAGGCACATCAGCGAGGTACGCTAGAACACTGTCACCAGTTTCATCGAATTGTTCGATGTCGCTGTCGGTCACCGCAGTGATGAGATAATACTCTCGAACGGTGGTCGTTTCAGAGTCCACATCCCCGTTTTCGTTCGTGTTGGAAGCGACGTACTCCTCGAGAAGGCGTTTGAGGACTGGGCGTGAGCGAACATCAGCATCGCCAAGCCGATTCTGGTGTTCGCGAACGACGTCGTCTTGATCCACCTCGCGGCTAGTGATATAGACCTTCACGGGGAAGTCGACGGTCGAATTCACGAACTCCGAAAGCGACTGGACGGCTTTTGCCCAGGCGTCGTCATCCTCGAGAGCCATGTTCGCCGGCTCGACTTTCATCGCCCCAACGAGTGCGCCGTCGGTTCGTTCGATGGCGTGTGGATAGACACGGTTGAGACGGGTTAGATACCGGACTTCGCTGTTATCCTCCCCACCGTGCGTGTACTCCTTGTTTTTGAGCGCCCAACCAAATCGGGCGACGAGCCACTCAGTGAGCCAGAGATAATCGGGCTTCACTTTGTGGAGCAGGAAGAGGAGAATCGTAAGCATACACCCGAATCCGAGGATCGGGATCGTGAGTGCGGAGGGAACGAACGTCGCTGCGATGACGGTGACGAACGCAACTGTGAGAAACAGCATGAGTTCGCCAATCGTGTAGCCCTGGAAGAACGCCGTGGTTCCACCCAGCGACTGGTGGATTTTTCGCGCGTTGTACTCGCTGTCCGCTGTATTCGAGCTCATACGAATCACCACCTCGAGACCTTTTCTTTGGTATTTCTGAGCCCCTGCTTGGCTTTGGTCGACGTTTTTTGGGTGACCTGTTTGGCGTCGTCTTTGGCTTTATCGCGCATCCGGCCCGTGTCGGATTTTCGGAGGTTGTTATACTGACGTGCGTGTGCTTTCGTCGAGTTCGCCGATTCGCCGAGCTTGTACGCTTTCGAGTTCCCGCCTCCGAGTTTCGTCTGCCCGTCTTTGGCCATCGGTCCGTACTTCCCGTTGGCGTAGCCCCGATGGACGTTTCGAGCGTCACGCACGGTCTTTCCAGATGCGGCTTTTGCTTTGCGAGCACCGGCAGCAGCCGACGATGGGTTCGCAGCGGTGACACTGTTCTGGGCGATGGTACGGACGGCGGGGCTGCTCCAGTAGACGGTCATCACCATTGCGAGAACCGCCGCAGGGATCAGCGTCAACCCGATAAATAGTGCGAACAGCTCATTTTGGCCAAGTGTCTGAATCCCACCGACTTCCCACCCAATTCGGAAGAGCAGCGCCGCCGGAATCCCAGCAAGGATGAGACCAGGATAAATTCCTGCTGCTCGCCGAGCCATGTTTGCTGCGGGTGTGAATGGCCAGACTTCAAGCGCCCAAAGGACTCCCAGAAGCGGCATAGTGACCGTTAGCACGAATATGCCGATCCAGCGGAGCGCAACAACGAGTCCAGCAACGACTAAGAAGAAATTCGAGATGACAACCATCGCGAGGATTACAAATGTCCCTCCAAGAGTTGCTTGAATAAGTTCACCAAGGCCCGCAGACATATCTTCTATTGGCGCGATCGTCGTCCCAATTGCGTCGACGAATTGCAGCGGGATCGAGACCAAGGGGAACCAAACGAACGTTCCCATGAACACGATTCCGAGCCGTCTCAGGAGTCGCTTTCGGCGATAGTCACTCATCGACCCTGCGCGAAGCCCGATGAACGCGAACGAGATAATCACCATCATAATCGCCAGCGGCATAATATACGCCAGGTACACATCCTGATACAGACTTGCCCATGGCTCCCCATCTGGAGTTCCAACAACGATATACTGAGAGTCCGATTCCGGTGCTGGAACACCGACAACGGGCTCCAAAAGCGCTCCGTAGATATCGTTTACCAGCCCAAGGATTGCATTGGTGAATCTCTCAATAACGTTTTGAATCCCATCTTCGACTTGGTCCTGTAGCCATGGCATTTAGTTCTCACCGCCAGTAGAATCCGAGTCAGTTGGACTGCCCTCGACAATCGTAAGGTCACACGACTGGTCACCACCGTACTCGATTTGCTGAGTATACGACGGATCTGGTCCTACCTGAACGACAGCTGTCACTGTCATCGGTTCTATGCCTAATTCGCTGCAGTCTAGCGACCCTCCCGCACCACTCGTCTGGTAGATTTGGCCAAACGAATAAGCAGTCGTCTCTCCGGGCGGTAACCGCGTCTCATGGTGATACGAGACTGTATCGTCGCGGCCTAACTTGGCGGCTGGTGCGCCTTTCCACCGAAGTTCAGTGAGTAAGGAGGGAATCGTTCCCTTGTTCTCTATAACAACTGCTGCGTATTCATCCCAAACTGGCGAATTCTTGTCCCAGTCCATATCTGGGTTCTCGGCCGCCCAGAGCACGTCGGTGATCGTACACTCTGCATCGAGCGTGATCGTCGTTGAGTCGATCGGGTCGTCGCTCCCACGACTCTCGAGGGCAACGAGTTCGTACTTGCCAGTGGCGATATCATCTTCATATCTGCCAAGGATCTCGAACGCGACCTCGGTGTCGTCATCCCCAAGACTATCTTGATCAACTATCTCACCATCCGGATCCCGGAGGGTGATGACTTCGGTCGAAGTCTCCTCAGTCACTTCAACCTCGAGATTCTTGCCGTTCATCTCGACGTTCGCGAAGACATCGCTGTCTTCGGTGTCGAGGCCAGAGCCGTCCTCTGTACTATTATTGGAGGGATCTGAATCTGTGTTCGACGTACAGCCTGCGAGCCCGGCAGTACTGAGCCCGATGGTCGCAAGGACTGATCGGCGGGCGATACGACTCTCGTGAGTAGGGGTGTTATCGGTCATTGTTGTCTGTAAGTCCAAGAAATGTGCCGTCAGACAGGTAGTCAAACCCGTAGACGGCCAGGGAAACTGGCAGGAACCACAAGAGCGTCACGAGCGCTAGTTGGACGAGCTGGGCAAACTTCGGGTATTTCGGTGGGATCTTCGCTCTGTCTTCGGCTGCGGCATACATCGTCTCTGCATCCCACCAGTCTGCAGCAACGTACGTCCCGTCAACCAGCAGCGATGGCCGCTCCTCGAGATGGAGGCGAGCCATGCCACTGGCGTTGACGGAAGCCGACTGATTGCCGACTTCCACTCGCCCAGTCGTCACTGGCTCGCCAGTTGCGGTTTCGGTGACTGCTGCTTCGACAATCGCTCCCGAAGAATTGGCCTCGAGAACGGTCAGATCGAGATTCGTTTCGTGGACGGTGCCTTCGTTCTCGAGCGAGACTGATTGTGACTGGCCACGAACGATGCCGTGAACGGTCACTGAGTCGAACGAACCTGCTGGGAGGGATTCCGACTGCAGCGCAACGGATGTCGTATTCACGTACTGATCGACTGGGGTAACGTCGATCTCGGCATCGAGGGACGGGCCCTCATGTTCACTTCCCCAGGCTGCTTCGATCTCGAGAGCTGGTTCGACAGTATCGGTCGCGCCACCCGATACGTCTGGTTCCGCCTGCATTGCGACCGCATAGAGCTGTGCCGGACGAACGGTAGAATTCTCTCGAGTTGCGCCTGATTCAGTGCGTGAGACCATCGTGTGCCAGCCGTCTGCACCTGCGGAATAGAAGCGCCAATTTCCGCGAACCCGTGTCTCGTCGTCGATATCGATGTCTGACCAGACGGTGCCTGGATGAACGACAGCACCGGTACGATTATCATCGGTTTCGAACGCCGTCTGATTTCCATCGGCGGTGTCGACTCGGTTGACAGCGGTCTCGAGCGAGTCAGTTACTGTGAGCTGTTCGGAGGGGTGGTTGATCGCTGTCTCCCACGAGCCCTCACAGGAATCCGTGCTTTGATTATACTCGTCACACGTCCGCTCCTCCTGACGAAGTTGAGCAGAGATCTCTGCTTCAACTGTCAGCGTGGGGGCTCCTGATAGATCACTGTACTCGAGGGTCGATCGATGGCTTGTGTTCGAATCGATTGTTTGCCCGTCGACTTGGAGGGCGACACTCTCGAGGGCGGTCTCCTCGAGCGACCATTCCTCGCGTACTGATCCGCTCTTGCCGTCGTCTGGCACCTCAACTCGATAGTCGGAGATTGCGAGGACCTCGCCCTCTGGCGCGATATACGTCGTCGATTCATTCCCCGACTGGAGGACCGTCGACGGATTGACTGTGAAGATGGTGGCGTGTGCATCTTTGATGAAGCGTCCATCCTCGAGGGCTGCTGCCTCGGGGTGGACTGATGTGTCTTCATCACCAGCAGCATAGTCCCCGAAGTCACCGCTATTCCAGCGTTCGACATCCTCGACCGGTTCGTCGAAGAGGTAGTCCGTCGACCTCGAGAGGCGCTGGGAGAACACCGCAGGTGAGGACGCGTTCTCTGTGAAATCAGCGCTCGAGAGGTTCTCCTGATCCGTGTCTTCCGACCACAGCAGCTGAAACCGCGACTCGTTGACGCCGTAATCAGAGCCGTCCTCAGGGAGTGCGGTACTCGAGGACGCATCTGATGAGGTGGCTGCTGCGGTGCCCATCAGTCCAATGGCGAGGCTACTCGTAACAAGGAGGACGACGACGATCATCGGGCGAAGTGGGGCCATCGACAGTTGTGAGGTTTGGTTTCGAAAGTTTCAGGACCTAGAATGGCTTGACACAACTGGAGAAGTCGAATCCCATCTGACTGCCAATGTTATCGATGAGTTCGGGCGAGATGAGCGCGAGAACGATGATCCCGAACCCGAGACCCGACATCACCAGCCGCTCTTTGGCGTTGTTCTTCTTCTCAGGGTTGCCACCCGCACGCATGTACGAGAGGCCTGCTCGACAAACGTAGAAGCCTGTCGCGGGGAGCCCGAGACCAGCAATCGCACCGAAGACGATAGTGATCCCCGTTTCGACGCCAGTCCCACAGTAGACATCACCAACATCTGACTGGGCCGTCACTGAACCAGTGACGACCAGCAGAAAGGCCAGCCAGACACTGATCGAGAGTAGCTGTGGTGAAACCTGGACAAACTGCTGTCGAGTACGAGTCAACACTGACGCTGACTCTTCGGGGTTGTTAGCAGGACGATCAGACGAATTGTCGAAAGAGTTGTTACTCATGCTAGTGATGATTCCTAAGCAGATTGTTGTCGTGTCGCTCGAGGTCTCGGTGGCCAATATCGTGCGGGATCACCCACCCAGGCAGCGTTTCAGGAGCAATTTCGAATGCATTGCTGCTGGCCACCCACAGCAAACCCAACGCATCGATGAGCATAATTGAAACAAGTTTATTAACGGCATTTCGAATCATTATTTCTATTTTAACTTTTCAATAGTGATGACTCATTATCTGAGATACATAATAGTTTCCATTAGAGATAGCTATTGGACAGGAAAATACATTGCAGACACTAACAGACATGACTGCATAATTTGGGAAGGATACAGCTTGATGATCAGGCTGTGATAAAGACACCTGAAGGTTGGCGAGAAACCAACCCATCTATCTTAGCGGACTGATAGTATGGCACCTGGAGTCACAAACGGAACTCTCAAGAAAGCTGGCTGAATTGTAGAAACAATCGATCCGTGCGCCCAGTCGTGCAGTACCTGCAGAACAATGGATAGGAAGAGCTAGCAGCACAGCTCTCGGGAATGTAGAAATCAGGTGCATTTCCTGTGCCCACGTCCGTCTTCCACGCCCCTTGGTTTGCCCCGCCGGGCTTGCGGGCCATGGTCACACAGGCTCCACGCAGCACCTCTGCGCTCATCTGAATGTATGCCAAGAACGCATAAATAGCTGTTATATGCCAGACCGGTCGTGTTTAGTTACGGCTGAAGGATGAGGCGAGGTGATTTTCAGTTGGTCTATGGCGAAAGTCGCTTGCTTCAGTGGTCGTAGCGACTGGATTGAATTAGACTTTGTGGAGCGAGAGCGGACACCGCCCCAGCTGATGAAGGTCGGTATTCGTCTTCATCGTGCATAATTATAATTCTTGAATACTATATGAAAGATTGAGGAGTTCCGTGTCAAACGGTCGCGGAAAGCCGTCCACGACTGGGTGCAGAAGGCCGATCTACAGCCCGCCAATAGCGCGAGCTCGGATCACGTCGCACTCAACGAGATGGTGATCCGAATTAACAGCCAACAGTTCTGGCTGTACGCTGCTGTCGATCCCGAAACGAGCGAATTCCTGATTTACACCTCTTTGCAACAACCACGACAACATTGACCTAATGGCTTTTGTGAGAACTTCGTGTGAAACACAACGTCGATGACGCCGTGTTCTCGTTGATCGAGCACACCATCTAGCGGCTGCATTGTAACGAGATGGACTCCAATTTCGACCCGGACTCCATGGAAATCGGAACACAATAAACATGTGTATAGAGAGACAAAATTACATACTCATTCGTTCATTAATAGTATTAGTCACGTCGATCGATTAACTGTCAACACACCACCACAATCATTCTCCGTCTGATGGATGTCGCTTAACTACTTAATCCTGAAAATTGAATAGTTGTCATCCTGTGAACGAGGAGTTGATTCAGAGTGAAATATATAGCTTCAACAAGCTTATTAAAATTACGAAAGGGCGTCTTCGGGCGCTCCAAGGCCGATCTCCCATGTCGTGGTTCCTTCATGACGACAGGACGCGCACCCTATACGAGTTATGTGACCCGCTGCCGTTCCCTTGAACGCCTTCCTTGTGCACGTCTCCGGCGGTTTAGCTCCATCACTTACTTTTTCAATTATCTCTTTTGCTAAGGTGCGGAGTCAAGTAACTAATTACGGTGGTATTCGAGAAGTAAACTTTAATATCTTCCTACCTTTGATACCAGGACCATCGCCATCACCGATCTCATATCGAGATTAACAGTACCACTAACGGTAATTCCTTCTATAGGTGTTTCTGACTTCATTGGTTCTTAATCTGCACCGTGGAATGGGACGTAATCACAATTGAAACATTCCCACGCCCCTTGATTACAACCCAAAACACCATCACATTCTGGACACTGGTACTCTTGGTGTGGCACCGTCTGAAGTCTTGGCATCAGAGTAATCCCTCACGTAGTGATTATTAACTCTATCCGTGATACGATAATAATCATAATATTATTTAGCTTGACAACAATATGCACGCCCCGTAGTTGTCATAATAAATTTTTGATGGTAGTTTGAGGGGTTCGATATTGAAATCGTTGATACTGTTGTGCTGTAGAGTCGAAAAAGGTACGGATGCCGCCGACATGGTGCTGGGCACAAATGATTTGGCTAACGAGTTTGCGCATGAGTGGGCTGCATACTCGCCATTACTCACTGTGAATGATTAGTAAAGTAATCAGTCACAGACTCGAAAGTTATGAATATATAGCTGACACTATCCCTTTCCCCTGTCTTAGCGGACCCAATAGCGTAGAAATATTCCCAATTCGATAGCCTATGATGAAAATGAACGTAAATTAATTATCTGTGGACATCACTACTGGACAATCAGAGTTTAGTAGTATTGACTGATTCACACTACCGAAGATAGCTTTTCCCGCAGGAGATCGTTTACGACCTGCCACAACAATATACCGTGCATTTTGCTCATCAGCATAGTTAATAATTTCATCTGCAGGATCACCCATTAATCCAATAGCTTCAAACTGGCTGATGAGGGGCTCTGCAGCCTCTTCTGCGATATCTGATGCAACATTTTTTACAGATTCCAAGTCTATTGAATCCCCCTTTTTTGCTTTTGTCCTTCCCAAATCAACGAATTCTGACGTAGACAAAACATGGATAATATGAATTGTGTCATCAAAAGTCTCTGCGAGTACTTCGGCTTGTTTAATGACGGTGTCTGCTCGATCTGACCGATCCACGGCTGCGACAATTACCATGGAAGATGAATATCATCATGGTACTTTATTCTTACTCTGGACAATGAACGAGAAGACTGATTGTATGTCAGTCTCGTATGAAATTATCGATGTTGCGCTATCTCACGATTTCTCGTTCGCCAAGTCACAATAGGACCAGTCTGCTCTATTGAATCCACGAAAGGGGGCCAGAACCACTTCATTATGGTTTGTTCGAGGTTGTGACGGTGACAATGAGCGGGAGTTCACAAAATACTGTACCGCGTGCGTGGCCGGACAGCGACTCGTATCGACGCTGATGTCTGAAAACACCGTCTCAGACATCCAATGTTCCCGAAGAAATTACTGTCTAACTGTGCGTTATGGTCTTGCTCGTGGGCAACGAACAACCGATATTTGATTACCGACCGGACATCCGCTATTTAGGGTCGTTCCGTAGTGAGTGCCCGTCGCAACCTTAATCTTCTAGTGACGGTTTCAACGTCCACTGTATTGTCAGCGCTACAAGGCGGCTCACCTGTGTAACATGGGGGCAGTGTACTGAACAGTGACTGTCCAAGACAGTACCGCTCCGTATCAATCAGGATTGTTGTTTCAGCATCCATATATGGCGATCCGAACGGTTGAGCAGTGGTTTGTGCCGCTTCGTGGTCAAAAACGTGGCATCCAGTGCGCCATGCTCGCCGGGATCGAAGCGAGTTGTCTCCACTCAATCGGCAGCGGTTTTGGTAGAGAATTATTGGTCAGACCTCAGTAATCGCTGGAAGTCACAGAGGGCAAGGGTGACGCAATCGGGTCACTCGACAAGCAATGTTCCCAATCAATATGTTCGTCTCGAAGCGTCGGGCCGCGAACCTGTGCCAGCAGGTTCGCTGAGTGACGGCGTGTATTACCCATGCTACAGTGGCGAATCTGTGATCGATGAGCTGTATGTACGAGCCGGGGTCAAAGGCCGCGAACGCAATGGCCCGTCGCGCTCGCGTGGCCTGTCCACGCGCGGACATGGAGCATACACCAGGACAAGCTCCCCGTGTTCATTCTCGCAGGTTGTGGTAGTGGTGAGCGGTACGTGATTCCGGCGAAGGTCGCGAATGAATCGACGATTCAACTCCTGCTGGCGGTCGGCCAGCAGGAGTTGTTGGCCGTCTACACCGACGGCTTTTAGCTGTACGCACCACTTGACAAGGATAATGCTTTCGACCGCGAATACGTCATCCACGGCGACGGTGAGTACGTTGATCGAGACGTGCACGTGAATACGTGCGAGAGCCAGCGTCGCGCCAGCGGCAGTGGCTCTCGCCGCATCAAGGCGTCTCGAAGGACAAACTCATATAACTCACCAACAATCTCCGCCACAAGAGCGATCGGCAGATACGTGTTGTTCAGGCTAACGTCGTCGTCCACCATTGCCACCCGTCCAGAAACGCAGCAGCGGTTACGAACAGAAGTGTGTCCGTGGCAGGCGATATGATTAGTAGCCAGAGAGTCTACTGTAGAACGCCTATTCCCCTGGATGATGTACAAACCGACTGTATCTATCGATCTACTTGCCTGAACCACAAATTTAATCTAAATAAGCACGGTTTTCCTATTGTGGTGAACAATCTAACAAACCACAGTTCCATCTTCGGACTTATCATCTCTACTATGATAGTTGTTGGTGGAATAGTGGCTAATCCGCCCATCGGAATGACCGATAATGGTCTTACTGCAACTGCAATATTCTTTGCAACGCTTCTTCTTTGGCTGACTCACACTGTTCCCTACATGGTCTCAAGCATCACTTCGGTTATGCTTCTCTACGCACTCGGGGTTACGAACTCCATTCAGGCCGCTGCGTCCGGCTTTTCTTCTTCACTTGTTTTCTTCCTACTCTTGCTCTTTTTGCTGGGGAACACAATTTCTGAAGTTAATCTAGATGCTCGACTCGCAGACCATCTCCTTGGATCGGAAGACTCGCCTACACGTGCACTTCGTTCGTTAACAACGACACTTCTCCCTTTGGCTGTCTTTATGCCTTCTGCTGCAGCCCGGACCGTAGCTCTGATCCCTGTCGTGCGTCGTCTCCGAGCTTCATTTGATCTATCCCTCAATTCTGACTTTTCACAAACAGCCTTTTTGATTCTTGGTCAAGTTAACCCGCTTGCATCCGTCGGTCTCATGACCGGCGGTGGAATGGCTGTTGTCACTGCTGAACTTATTCACTCGCTTGTTGGTCCCGTAACTTGGGTTCAATGGGCACTGTACATGGCACCCCCCGCAACTGCTCTATACCTACTCGGTGCTATTTCCATTTTCGCGCTCTATCCACTTGATTACGCAGATATTCCAGAACCGAAGGACAGAAATACCACTACTGGTTTCAACCGTGAACAACGAATTGTTGCCGCTGTGATGTCCGGGACAGTCCTCGCTTGGATCATCGGATCTTTTTTTGGTGTCCCGACAATTCTCCCTGCTGCAGCGGCAGTTCTCGTTCTTGCATTACCCAATATTCGTATCATCCGTGCAGATGCCGTCGCAAACGTAAGCTGGAACGTGCTCTTTCTGGTCGGAGCAATGTTTTCTTTGCTTGAGGCACTCACAAACACAGGCGTCGTGAATCTCGTCATCAACCGGGTTCTGGAGACGATCCCGCTTAATGCTCTCCCGGTGTTCGCGAGCGTTGGTATTCTTCTTCTAGTCGCAGTCGGCGTTCGTATTGTGTTCTCAACTGGGTCTGCGGCGCTGCTCGTTGTTGTTCCTTTTGCGCTTCGGATCGGGGAAGAGCTGGGTGTGAACCAACTCTACCTCTCGTTCTCACTCCTCATCGTTATTGGTGGAACAACATTCCTACCGTTCAACACAACGTCTGCCCTACTCGCGTACGAAGAGGGGCCACTAAAACAGAGAGATATTGCACGATTCGGCGTCGTAACACTCTTTCTCTCGTTGGGTGTTATCGCCGTCGCGTGGTTGTTCTACTGGCCGTTGGTCTCAAGCGTGTAGAACGCTCGTCCTTCCATTAAGCGCCGCTGTGTTCGTGAAACCGTTACGCTCTCTACTTCGTCCTTATTGACGTTAGCCTTGACCGACATTTTCCCCTTTGGATGTCCAAGTACAACTCTTTCACCGTCAGGGACATCGGCCACCCGATTCGGAATCGTTCCCTCGAGCAGTGTAGCAGCTGCAGTACACGATGCTCCCGTTACAGCATACACTGGATGAAGGTACTGCATACTCATAATTCGGGCTGTGATGTCAATCTCTGATTCACTGACGTAGCCCGCGGTCGCTTCGTAGTCGGCTGGTGGTGCGACGAACGCTACCTTCGGGAACCCAGGCGATTCAGCGGTCGCGTCCTCGGCTGAATCAACGATGTCGAGTTCCGCACACACGGTTGCACGGATCTGCTCGATCCAGTGCAGAAACTCAGGATCGTTATCAATATCCTCGGGCAACTCCGTGCCAGTTACACTGAGGCTGGATGCCTGGACGAAAACGACGGGAGTCGTGACATCCAAGACAGTCATCTCGACAGGCACTCCATCGACGTCAAGTGTCGTTACCGGTTCATCGAACGGGAATAACCCCTTTTCGGCTGTGCCCGCCGGGTCGTAGAACGTCGTTTCGACCTTAGCACCAGTTCCGGGGACGCCGTGGATCTGATGGTTACCTACGGTGGTTGCACGATCATCCACGATATCGAATGTTTGCTCAATCCGTGTCTCTGTGTTCTTATTATAGAGCGTGACCGTAGCTTCGCCGTTATAAGGAACATCAACCATGTTCTCATCCGCGGCAAACGGTCCGACGACAGTCGTCATGTTACCACAGTTTCCACCATAGTCAATGGTCGAATCACGAACGCTAACCTGACCGAACTCGTAATCAATATCGATATCGGCACGGTCACTTTCTTCGACAATCATCAGTTTCGATGTCGTCGATGTCCCGCCGCCGAGTCCATCGATTTGACGCTCATCGGGACTCCCGAACAGCGAGAGGAGAGCCGCGTTCGTATTATCTTCTGGTAGTTCATCGCGAGTCACGGCGACGCCCTTACTGGTTCCTCCGCGAACGAGTGCGCACTGGATAGAATTTTGATCCATCTAAACTTCTGAGGTTGTACCGAATTGTTGTTTCAGCACCGGACCAAGATATGGACCGACGACGATCACTACAGTTGCAACGACTAGCAACAGTCGAAGAGGCGTTGCGAAGAAGATATCTAAACTCCCGTTGCTGAGGGCAAGCGATCGAGCGAGGTTCTCCTCTGCGATGGGGCCGAGAATGAGCCCCAAGAGGAACGCGACGAGGGAATAGTCGTATGACTGCATGAAATACCCAATAATACCCAATGTGAGAACGACGAATACGTCGAAGTAATTCGAGTTGAGTGAGAACGCACCCAGAACGGATAGTACGATGATGATGGGGATAATTACAGAGGTATTTACCGTCGTGAGATAACCTGCCCACCGAACTACGAGGAGCCCAAGGGCGAGGATTATGAAGCTGCACGCAACGAGTGAGACAAAAATTGAGTACGTGAGATTGATTTGCGAGCTGAAGAGAGCCGGACCAGGACGGATACCGTGGAGCATGAGCGCACCGATGAGGACGGCAGTCGTAGTGCTCCCAGGGATACCAAACGTAAGTGTCGGAATCAGAGATCCGCTTACTGTAGCATTGTTCGAAGACTCGGTGGCAACAATCCCTTCTTCGGCGCCGTTTCCAAATTTTTCAGGGTTTTCGGAGGCACGTTTTGCCTCTCCGTACGCGACGAACGTCGAGACAGACCCCCCGGAACCAGGAATTGCACCGATAAGTAGCCCCACAACTGAAGACTTGATGAGCGTAATAGGTTTCGAGAGGACCGTCCGGATACCAGATAGGACGCTCCCTCCGACGTCGATGTCCCCACCGCGAGAAATCGTTCCTCCCTGCTTGCTCAGGCGGAGCATCTCCGAGACTGCGAAAATCCCAATGAGGGCTGCAACGAAGTTGATTCCGTTGTACAGACCGAGCTGGCCGAACGTATAGCGGGATGTTGGGAGCATTGGCGCGACTCCGACAGTTGCGAGCATCACGCCGAATCCACCTGCCATCGCATCTCGTAGGAAATTCCCTTCAGAGACGACTATGATGAGCGCGAGGCCAAGGACTGCGACCAAGAAGTATTCAGGAGTCCCGAACATGAGAACGATTGTGACGAGTGCGGGAAGAATCGCAAGAATGGCCACTCCACCGAGGAAGTCACCGATACTTGAGGAGACAGCAGAAATTGTGAGTGCATCAACGGCACGTCCCTCTCTCGCCATCGGATAGCCCTCGAGTGTCGTCGCTGCTGCGGACGCGGAACCGGGGACGTTGAATAGAATTGCGGAGATACTTCCCCCGTACATAACACCGTTGTATGCCCCAATGAGGAAGATAATTGCGTTAACACTCTCTAGCTGGATTGTGAACGGTATTGCAATCGCCAAAGTGAGTGCTCCGCCGACACCGGGGAGACTACCACCGATGACGCCGATGATGACGCCGAGAGTGATGAACGCAATGCCCGGCCATGAGAACACCATTTCGATCGCGTTGAGGAGTATACTAATATCTGTCATTCAGATCCCCCCCGTTACGAGGTCGAGTTTCATGAGCACGATGAAGACATAGGCGACCCCCGTTAGTGCGGCGGTGATAATCGCGGTCACCCACCACTTCTGGCCCGTGTACACGAGGTATGCGAGCGCGAAGGGCGGAGTTACCCAGAACAGTCCAACGGCGAAGCCTCCGAGGATATACCCCGTAATGAGCACACCTAGGACAAGCATTCGGGTCCGGTTTTCTGTTTCCCCACTTTCCTCCGTTTCCGACATCGACGACTCGTCGTCACCTGAACCGCTGAGGACGACGGAGTCACCTTTGGTAAACTCGTAAGGGATAAAGTGGTTCACGACACGGAGCGTGGCTGCAACTATGACGATCCCAGACGCAGCCTGTGGAAAGAGGCGTGCTGCCGGTGGAAAATCATAGGCTGTAATGAACATGTAGACGGCAAGTGTTACCAGCAGCGCGGCAAACACGTGTTCGCCGCGTGCCATGTTGGTAAGGCGGTCCATAGCTGATGATTTGGAAGTGCTCATTCTTAAATGAATTTGTTAGCTGACTCGGCCGCAGTTTTTCCGTACACGGCTGCATTCATCTGACCTGTTCCACCAGGATAGTTGTCGAAGAACAACCCACCAGTACTGTTCCCAGCAGCGTAGAGTCCAGGGATAGTCTCGCCACGACTGTCGATGGCTTCTGCATGCGTGTTTGTACGAACACCACCGAAGCTGAACGTGATGCCACCAGTGACTGCGTATGCGTAGTAGGGGGGGTCGTCAATGGGAAGTGCCCAGTTCGTCTTCGGGGGTGCAACGTCGGTCGTTTTGTTCCCGTCAAGAACCTCTGGTTCGAACGCACCGGGGTCGCAGCCAGCGTTGTACTTGTCTATCGTTTCGACTGCCGTCTCGGGATCGGCACAGCCGACTTCCGCCAAAACCTCTGGGAGAGTATCCCCGACGATAGGATCCGATGGCCCAGTCGCACGAAGGAGGTCGTGAACTTTCGAGTCGACCACAATGTATGCGACGTGATTTGGTTCCTCGAAGATCAGACGGCCGAACTTCGCGTATGTATGTGCACGAGCGTCTTGCCCCTCGTCCACAAACCGTTCTCCTTCGTCGTTCACTATAACACCGTACTGATAGCCATCGACGCGGTTTGCACCACCAGCGACATCCGGACTCGCAGCGTCGATGAGTGCCATGTGGGCGCCGCCCCACTGACCAACCAGATCGGCACCGACGTCACTGGCTGCTTCAAGCGCTTCGCCGGTGTTGTACCGACTACCGCGTACCTTCATCGCATCATAGTCGCGTCCATAGTATCGGACGCGCTTTTCGTCACTGGAACTGTATGCACCGGCGGCAAGAATAACGGCATCAGTCTCGAAGCGGACAAGGCCGTCATCGGTAATCGCGTCCACTCCGACCACGTGACCATCTTTGTCTCGGTGGAAACCGCGCGCTTCAGTCTTGAAGAAGAAGTCTGCGCCTTCATCTTCAGCAGCTTCGGTGACGGTATTGACGTATTCTTCGCCATCGAACCACGTACGCGCCACCGTATAGCCGACGGCGAGCGGTTCCATCTGCCAGTCAACGCCAGCTGAGCCAGTGAGCCACTCGAGGGTATCACCAGCATTTTCAGCGAGATAGCGAGCGAGGTCAGGATCTGCTCGATCACTAGTCTGGTCGAGAATATCCTCGTAAAACTCGTCGACAGTGTAGTCTTTGATATCGAACTCGAATCCGTACTGATCAAGATCAGTCCCGACGGAGGGGACACGGAACGATTCGCTGAATCGAGTGTGCCCTCCTTGACGTTCACGAGGAGCTTTCTCGAGGACGGCAACAGAGCGGTCGAGTTCCGCTGCACGAAGTGCAGCCGTGAGGCCAGCGGTACCGCTGCCAATAACAACGATTTCATACTCGTGCGTGTCAGTGTAGCCAGATGCGTTCATTGTGATGAGTGGTTTGGGATTGTTAGCTGCGGAGTTTAGACATATCAACTCTGTCCGGTATCGTATTGATAGAGTCCTCTAGAGCCTCTTTAGCACGTTCGTGTGAACCATATTCGACAGCGTTTCCTGTCTCCTCCGACCAAGTTTGAACTTCATCAGTCTGGAGTGCAGACTTGACACTTTCTGCGAGGGTATCACGGATATCAGTCGGCGTTTCGGGCGGCAAAAACATGCACCGAGTGAGTTGACCGATGTAGTCGATGCTACTGAACCCAGAGTCCGACGGGGATTGGGCCTCAGGGAAAACAGAGCTTCCATCACTTGAGAGAATGGAGACAGCCTCAAGATCGCCTGATTTGACGGCGCTCTGTGCGGCAGTGTCGGTGGTTGCAACGACAGGAACTTCACCAGAAACGGCTGCCTTAATTGCAGGACCAGCACCGTCGTAAGCGACGTATTGCTCGTAATTCAGGTCGTACTCATTCTTCATCACGATGGCAGCGAGGTTGACTATGCCACCACGGCCAAGCCCTGCAAATCGCGTGAGCTCTCCGGACTGATACCGCTCAATGAGATCTTTGAGGCCCTCGATGTTGTGTTCGGGATTTGCGAAGATGCCATAGGGAGTCCGGGCATACGTACAGACCGGCATTCCGTTCGTGATATCCCACTCCGGCTGGTGTACGAGATAAGAAATCGGCGTGGATGGTGGGTTGAATCCACCAAAAGTGTATCCGTCAGGTTTAGCGCGCAATATCTCGGAAGTACCTTTTAGCGAGGCAGCCCCGGGTACGTTTTCGATTGCGATCCCATTGTCCATTTCGTTGGAGACCTGAGGCATAATCTTCCGAGCGTAGGTGTCGGTACCACCACCCTGACTGAAGGGAACAATGTAGGTTATGCTTTGACTGGGGTATTCACCACTGCTAGGCTGGAGCGCGCTGCAGCCCGCTAGTGCTGCGGCGCCAGCTCCGGTTGTAGTAATGAATCCACGACGCGTCGTGGCGACGTTGTTGTCACGTGCCATACGCTCCGAGCGTTGGATTCATCATTATTAAGGTTATCGAATTGGGGTGCCATCCGTTACCAACGACTGAATTCACGAGGAGTGATACCATAGAGATTTTGATCTCCACTTCGGTTCGTCACGTTTTATGGACGTCTAGGGAGGCCAAGTCAGATTTTCCCTCAGGACGATATGTTCATCATGAAGAATTCTACATTCCCGCGGCGAGCCATTGAGCCAATTATCTTGGTATACTACACTCTCATAAGCGACCTCTGGAATATTCACATAATGTGAATGATTCGAGAGCCACTTTTGATCCGTAGCGGTACTATGAGCGCTATTATAAGACTAATAATTGCATATAGGTTTACTCAGGTATTGTGAATTATTCTATGGAAATAGTGAGAGTAAACCTCTGTAGTAACGATCTCTGAATCGTTAATCTTCGGATTAGCGGTGGTTTGAGCCCAAAATCGGCGAATTTTGACGATTCACGATGCCGCACATAATTAACATATATTATAGTTCAGGAATAAACATGGATGCATTTCCCAGAGGGACGTAATATACTGGTGCGGGTAGTATTCGATGGAAAGCATACTGAATTAATATCGCGCGCTATCTACTACCGCTTAATGATGAACGCTCTCCGGAAGTACGGCGGGGGTCGAACAGAGGTGGCGCTGTGAAAGCGTAGCGGACATGGGTGCTGTTGACGCATCAGTCTATATGTTCCCAATTGAAGTCTTCTGCCAGAATGCGAGTGCCGTGAGAGCCTCGAGTGATCGCGCTGCCGATCTGAATCAGTGATCAAGCATGAAGGACCTCGAGTGTATCAACGACATCGCTGTAAAAATCGTGGACGCTCGTTCAACGACAATACGAAGATGGTCTTCGCACACGCGAGGATTGGCTTCTATAAGCTGTTGTTCACGTTCTACTCGTTACTCCGGTTCACGATGATTATCCGCCAGTTAGACGGTGAACTTGATGTTTCGTGTTGTTCGCTTCACCGTCGCGTCGAACGTTTCGACGAAGCCCTCGGCTTGCCTCGGGACGATCTAGTTGGTTCAGTTGAAATTAATAAGTTCTACGTTCCTACCGGGAAGAAATACTCCGAGCGGGATCAATTGTCGCGCTCAGGTGGCTGTCGAAACGTGGACGAGGAAGTTACGATGCCTTGTTTTGCCGGCGAGTGACGACAGTCTCAGACACTTTTACGGCGATTTTCCGTCAGATTAACCGGGAAATGGACGCCGTCTGGCGATATGGCATCTCTCAGACGGCTAGCGCGGATGTGTCGAGACCTTGCCAAACAGCACGTTGACGATCCGGACGTACCCGCCGCGCCAGACGGCGCGGACGGGTACACCGAGTGGGTGCAGATCGCGTTAATTCTGTACCGCGTCAAATTGGATAAGAGCCTTCGCGAGACGGAAGACCACCTCAATGAGATGTCCGGTGTCCTCGCTGTGTTCGGACTCGACGAGGCACCGTACTACAGCTCGTTCTGTCGGTGGGAACAAGACTACCGGATGCGTGAACTCCGCCGCCTGCTCCGCCGACGTGCGGAGCAGGCGGGCTGGAGTGGTGAAGCCGCAATTGACGCGAGTGGTTTCCAGCGTGATCAAACCAGCCATCATTACCGCGACCGCGCGAACTACTCGTTTCAGTCGATGAAGACGACGAGCTTGATCGACGTGAACTCGCTAGCGATCAAGGACGTTCACTACACGAGACAGAAGGCGTGGGACGACCATATCGGGATGCAGGTCTTCCGCGTTCCAGCGGAAGACCTGCGCGTACTGTCTGCTGACGCGAACTACTCGTGGGGAGAGTTTCGTGAGGAATGCCGCTCCGACTCAACGCGCGTTGATCAAGCACAGAGAACAGAAACCGTTGCAGAAGTCCCACAACACTCGAATGAACGAGGACTACAACCAGCACTGGATGAGTGAAACCGGCTTCTCGCAGCTGAAGGAAGACGACGGCGAGAAGCTCCGCTTCCGAAGCTGGCACGGCCAGTTCCGAGAGCTGACACGGAAGTGCATCGTGCGTAACCTGACGCAGGCGGCGAATTAAGGGTTCGCCGCCTGCTCCCCCTTCTCCGGATGTATCCGGAAGAGGTATTGCCGTCGTCACTGGACCAATGGAGCAAGATACGATAGTTTTGACGCTTCAGCAGCCACCGTGAGTAGTGGTTACTGCATCTTCTGAGTTCAAAAACTCGTCTCCGACGCTTTGATCCTGTGGAAATTGACCCTATCCAGACGCTGTCTTGCATTCAACAAGGCAACAGAACAGCAAGAGTAGTATATATTACAGTCAAAATATGAGCGAGTATCCCAGATGACCGATTATATCGACACATATCGTGAATCGATTGCGTTTGGAAATAACGGAGCTAGAGCGCTTCAGAGCGAGGTTGTTTAAGGATACGAGTAGAAATATCGAGATTCACAATATATATATGCCCCTATTGTGATTATATAATATGGCCAATAATACGTCTTCCGGCCGTCAACTCAAAACTCTCACGACTGCTTTTGAACTGATTGACATTATCCAGCAGCAAAACGGTATGTCGATTGAATCTCTTGCAAAAGAGATGGACTTAGCACAAAGTACTGTTCATGGATATGTGAAAACTCTCACGAATAATGGATACCTCGTCTATGAGGACGGGAAGTACCACATTGGATTGGAATTTTTGAATAAAGGTGGTTATGCTAGGATGAGAAAACCGGAGTATGATTTGATCATATCGAAATTGGAGGGATTAGCAGAACAGACTGGCGAACGCGTCCAATTTATTGTTGAAGAAAATGGGAGAGGTTACTATATTCACACATCTATCGGACAAAATGCTGTCCAGGTAGATGCACATATTGGGAAGGTAGTCCACCTTCATGCGAGCTCTGCAGGAAAAGCCATTCTTGCCCATTTATCAGAGGATCGCGTAAAGCAGATACTCAACCAGTGGGGAACTCCGACATACACTCAACATACGATTACCAGTTACGAAGAATTACTAGAAGAGCTGAGTACTATCCGGGATAGAGGATATTCAATTAGCGACCAAGAATCGATTAGTGGTCTTCGAGCAATTGGGGCACCAATCCGTTCCCAAAGTAGTGGTCAGCCACTTGGGGCAATTAGTCTCTCAGGCCCGGCCCATCGGCTCAAAGGAGAATGGTTTGAACAAGAGATTCCAGATATTGTTCTTGCAGTCGTAAACGAAATAGAACTCGATCTGGAGTATCAGTAATCAATTATTCAATTGACCATAATACGGGTACGAATGGGGGCAGAGTCTCAGGTGTGAATTACAACGGTATGAGTGTAATCAGTATGAGGGATTCAGTCAAAGTTCGTAATCTCTTTGTGATGAGCAGGCCAATTGAGCGTGAATTTGGCTAGGATTGAAAGGATAGGTCACGTCGAACACCTAATGGGTGTCTGGTGCATTTGCCTTCGGTAAGCATAATTACTCGAGGTTTCTGATTGGTGATTTCACTCTCGTACCTCATCAATCCCGTCAGCAACATCTTTGGCCTGGATATCGGAGTACGATTCATGGGTCGTTTCGATGGATTTGTGCCGAAGTGCTGATTGGGCGAGTTCGGAGTGGCCCTTCTCATAGAGTTCAGCTCCAAGCGCTCGTCTCGCACCATGGGGTTTCAGATACTCACCATTCTCTAGGTTGATACTAGCCTCTTTCGTCAGTCGCTTCATCACTGATCGACCACCGGCCTTCGTTAGTGCTGGCGGCGGAACCTGAGCGCTTCGAAGGGCATCGTCGATAGCTACATCTGCATCTGGATCCTCCTCAACTGCATCGCGATACGCTGCATATTTCGAGGGAGCATGATTAGTAGGAAAGATCGGCCAGTCATCGATCGGCGGATCTGCAATGCGACGGTATCGCTGAAGTGCGTCTTGAGCGGCTGACGGAAGACCAACGCGTTCATACTGGCGGGATTTGCCGAACACCTCAAGCGAGTGGTTCTCGAGATCGATATCGCCCCAGGTCACCCCGTTCCGATCGTCATCACGCGGATCCCGGAACAGTTCAGCGCCACGAACGCCGGCGCCAGCGAGCAGGACCACGATCGCCCGGTCGCGATAGGCGATTTCGCGAGATATATCGATCGTACCCTCAAGGGCGAGATCCACACGTTCAGTAACGTAGTTGATGAGCTGCTGGCGGTGTTTGGGGTCCCAGAACTGGCGGTTCGATCCCCTTTGTCTTCGGGGAGGAACTCTTCTGCACGCTGTGTATTTGCTGGATTGGTGTCTAGCAGTTCGTCGCGGACGCAAAACGAGAGAAACGCACGTACGTACTTGAAGTACGTATTCGTCGTCAACGCTATCAAATTTTGGTCGGTGTAATGCTCACAGAGTTTCACTCGACGGGACGCGACGCGCTATCACGGCTACGAAAAAGGCCACTCGACGATGCTCATATAATTACCGAGGAGCATTGCTAGAAACCCGGGTGCGAAGTCGGAAGCCATGTAGAGTTAGAAATAATTTCATATAAATTGAGCTGATAGTAGTGGTATCGATCACGGTCGACAACTCGAAGAGTGGATCAAAAAACGGTTGCTGAGAGCAGAGTGTAGCTGCCTCCAACATTCTTCCGCTGGATTTAATCGGTCGAATACATCGGCAAGGTCACGAACCCAATTGTCACAGACCTAGTGGTCCTGACAACCTCGACTTCGGACGTTACATTATACTCATCGGAATTGAACTTAATCGAGATATGCGGGAGACAGCGCCAAACGGCTCGTAGAAACCATTTTAAACTCATCTGCTGATCTGATAACTCCGATCGATTTCACTCTCGGCCAACTTCAAATTCCAAAACCGAGTGATTACTTCTAATTAATACTATAGGAGAATTTGACGTTGAGTATCATCCTAACTATCTTGCTCGCTTTCTTTCGGAACTTCTGAATAACATAATATCGTCAACACTGTGTATCCCAGTGGTCGTAAAGTATACTTTTATACAGTATTTGATTGATATAAGTTCAGATTTTAGAAGAGGGGGCATCAAATTAGATAGAAACATTCAAAATTGCAATCAGAAGCAATACATCGGAATTTATTTCCAAATAGCGGTGTGCCACTGCTGAATCATGGTCGTCTCATACCGCTGGAACCTGCTAATCTGGACAATTAAGTTCGACAATGCCGAATTATTCGCTAAGCGACTCCTCGACGACAGGTGGTTTACACACATACTATCGTAATTTGATTCGGAAGACTGTTGCATTGAACTGTGACAACAAAAACCATTATTCGTTGATCCGAGCTATCACCAATCGGTCCAACCCCATAATAATGATTATTCGCCTATGCAGAATTATCTTCAAAGTCCTTCAATTAGTACTTGGATCCGGTAAACAGAATCGATTCTAAGATCATCGTTGATAAAGTACGACAAGGTACCCGCCCGATCGGTTGCTATTACTTATTAGCAGAGAGAAAAATCGGTGTAGGAGAAATTAGAATACTGATTTCATGAAAATCGTCTCTGGATGACGTTTCGGTGTGTCTATAGTCGGTTCACCACTTTCCCACCTTGATAGAACGACGACATGCTATTGAGATCGAATCCTCTTCTGAATCCTATTTGCCGAACTAATGACTAACCCCGGGATATCCTGTTGGAACCGCTTCCCGGACATTGTATCAGCAGAACTCACAACACTGATCGCTCCCAATTGGCTTTGAGAATCATCGATGACCGCAGCGATTCCCCGGACATCTTCCTGCCACTCCTCTCGGTCGAAAGCAATCCCGCGAGATCGAATGTCCTGTAGTTCCTCGTCTAGATCCGACCGGCTCGTCAGCGTGTTCCCCGTATACTCCGACAAGCCGTTTTGATCAATGATTGCGTCTACATCTTCTGGACTCATCGCCGCAAGAAGTGCCTTTCCGGGCGCAGTACAGTGTAATGGAAGGGTGTCGCCCATTTCGATGGGAGGTTCGTCTGCTTTTTCTCTTGCCGCTGTGCACAGGCAGATTCCCGTCTTGCGTTCCACTACGACCAGACTTGCGACCAGTCGTGACGCTGTCGAAAGCTGACGAACCTCCGTGGCACTCGCTCGATAGAGCGGATGGCGATTTCGCGTGATTCCGCCTATTTGGAGGAAGCGAAGACTAACTCGATAGGTCCAGTTATCGCGAATCACGAAACCCAGCTGTTTGAGCGTATCTAGGTGATTGTGGATGGTACTTTTCGAAAACGCTACTTGGTCATCGAGTTCAGTGATCGTCGCACCATTGTGTTCGAGGAGCACTTCAATTAGACGCACACTGGTAGCAGTCGCTTTCACTGTCGTATCTTCTTTGTTAGTCATAGTAGTGATCTATACGCGAGGGCCTAAAGAATTATTCTCTTATTCCGAAAGAGGTATTGTGGCCGGCTACCACTCGGCGATACTACCGTCGTCGTGGTACCAGATTGGGTTCTGCCAGTCGAATTGTGTATCGGCCTGCTCCCGTACGAACGATTCATCGATATCGATACCGAGTCCGGGCGCATCAGGTGCGTCGACGTAGCCGTTCTCAAATCCGAATACACCCGGGTCGAGAAGGTAAGCGAGGAGATCATTCTGATTGTGATCGTGGATATCGAGATTCTGGCTTTGAACGAACGCATTCGGAGTAGCGACCGCGATATGAAGACACGAGGCGAAGGCTATCGGACCGAGTGCACAGTGAAGTGCGACAGCGATATCGGCGGCTTCGGCAGCGTCGGCAATTTTCTTGACTTCGGTGATACCGCCAGCGTGCGACGGATCCGGTTGGATGATATCCACCTGGCTGTTCGCGAGGGTCTGCTGGAACTCCCAGCGCGAGTACAGGCGCTCGCCGGAGGCAAGGGGCGTCTTTGTGTGTGACTCGATCCGTGGGAGAACATCGAAGTGTTCGGGGAGTACCGGCTCCTCATAGAACATCGGATCGTACGGATCTAGCTTCGATGCTACCCACTTGGCCATTCCCTTTGTTACTCGTCCGCGGAAGTCAACAGCGATATTAATGTTATTCCCTACCTCATCACGAACGCCAGCAAGACGGTTCGTAATCTCCTCGACAACCTCTGGGGAGTCGATTCGGCGAATTTGAGAGTTCGCCGCCATTTTGAGGGTGGTGTATCCGTTGTTGACCGCCGTTTCCGCGGCTTCCCTCATCTCCTCGGGTGTATCGCCGCCAATCCACTGATACGTAAGGATCCGGTCTCGGGCCCTGCCACCGAGAAGGTCGTACACGGGTGCGCCATAGTGCTTGCCCTTAATATCCCAAAGTGCCTGATCGACACCGGCCATCGAGCTCATGAGAATGGGACCCCCCCTGAAATGACGACCGCGGTACATCGCCTGCCAATGGCGTTCGATCTCGAGAGGATCCTTCCCGAGAAGGTAATTGTCTATGATCTCCTCGACTGCCGTAATCGTCGTTCGCGCATGTCCTTCGACGATCGGTTCTCCCCACCCGACCAATCCAGTGTCGGTCTCAAGCTTAAGGAACACCCACCGGGGAGGCACTTCGAACAGTTCATAGTCGATTATTTCCATAGAAGACGGTATTTTCTCCACACTAATGGTAGTTGTCCCGAGTAGCGGGTGTCCAAACAGAGTGAAAATCAGTTCGTGTCGGACGTCGTGGGGACGGTGATCCCATCGATCCGATCTAGCGCATCCTCCCGAGCGTTCCAGACCTCGAACATAGCCTCGTAGGAGTCACTGAAGTATTCGTACCATTCGTCGTACTGCGAGGCGCGCTCAGGTCGGGGTTCGTACGTCCGGTCAACAGTGGTCGTCTTCTCTGCGGCAGAGGGGATATCGTCGTACACTCCGGTGGCGACACCAGCAAGTAGCGCGACGCCTTTTGCGCCGAACTCATCGCCGACTGGAACGGAAATCGGCGTATCGAGGCAGTCGGCGAACATCTGGCACCAGAAGTCCGAGCGGGCGCCGCCACCGCTGATCAGGATCCTATTGGGATCACCAGCCATGTGTTCGAAGCAGTCTCTCATCGCCAGCGTGACGCCTTCGTAGACGGCACGGAGCAGGTATTCCCGATCGTGTTCCGGCGACATTCCAAGGAACTGCGCCCGAGCCGACGTCTCCAGGAACGGGCTACGTTCGCCCGACGTACTGAGATAGGGGTGGTAGAGTACGCCATCCGAACCGATCGGAATCTCCTCGAGGTCAGGAACGATTTCGGCGAAGTCCTGTCCGCCAGCGATCTCCTCGAACGCCCAGTCGAGATTCGGTGTGCCGGCCATCGATGCCATTGCCCGGACGTAGAAGTCGTCTTCGACCGCGAAGAGAAAGCCCGTTCCCTCGGTTTCCTCGGGTGCTTCGTCGAGTATTAGCTGGTTGAGCGACGTCGTTCCGACGACCGAAGAGCTATCGCCCTTCTGAGCGGCACCGCTGCCGATCCCCGACGCAACGATATCGATCGCACCCGAAACGACCGGCGTACCGGCCGGAAGCCCGGTTGCTTCAGCGCCCTCACCGGTCACATTACCAATAATTTCCGACGCCGACTCGAGACGGGGAAGCATCTCGTCAAGACCGTCAACATCAACTAATTCAGGAACGATATCCGAGTACTCTCCCGTTTCGATGTCGATGAACGGAAGCGATGCGTCGCTCCGATCAGTCGTTCGCTCTCCCGTGAGACGGTACTTGAGCCAGTCCTTCGAACAGAAGACAGTTTCGGCGCGTTCGATGGACTCGGGTTCCTCGTCAGCGAGCCACTGGAGAATCGGCAGCGGCGCTCCAGGGAACAGATCGCTACCGCAGATGTTAGCGATGAGGGGTGCGACACCAGATTCTTCCCACTCGTTGACGTACTTCGACGCACGACCGTCGTTCCAGAGGATCGCATTGCGAACTGGATCGCCCGCTTCGTCAATCAACCAGCAGCCGTCGCCCTGTCCGGTCATTCCGATACCGATGATAGTATCGGGGTCGTCCAACGCATCGACGACATCTCGGATCGTCTCGGTCGTCAGCGTCCACGTCCGTTCCATGTCCTGCTCTACCCATCCGGTCTCCGGTTGTTGGAGGGAGTTGTCCCTCGCAGCTCGGTGAAGTTCATTCCCGTCGAGGTCGAACGCGACTGATTTAATCCGAGTCGTACCTGCATCTACACCTATGAGTATGTGACTCATGCATATGCAGTATAAATCATTACTAATAAATTTTCCCGTCACACCCGTTCTTCACGTGCTTCTCCGTGTTCTCAAAACAACTAACAAAAACATTTATTATGTGTGGTTTGGAATACCAAAGCGCTGCGAAAGACCCGCAACAACGGAACACTGTATAGGGAGCCTAACGTGCAGGGCATAGAGTCAAGTAGTCGAGGCGATCGATCGTGGTGACCGACTACGAAAGAAAGCAAACCGCTACTCGACAGGAAAATCACGGCGGTCTACGGAACCCGTCTGATATCACCGAACAAAACGAATGAAAGCACTCGTCACGGCGAATTTCGACGACGCGAACTTGAACAGACTGCAGGACGACCTCGGTATGGTGATCGACTACCGACCGATCAAGGAGCGATCCGAGCGA
Organism: Halostagnicola kamekurae; assembly: GCF_900116205.1. Classification (NCBI taxonomy): domain Archaea; kingdom Methanobacteriati; phylum Methanobacteriota; class Halobacteria; order Halobacteriales; family Natrialbaceae; genus Halostagnicola; species Halostagnicola kamekurae. The sequence continues at coordinate 29,193 of NZ_FOZS01000007.1, forward strand.
CTATCCCAGTCCGAACTCGAAGTTCTCCTCGAGGATGTCGACGTGTTTGTCGTCGGGTACGAGGGTGTCTCAGCCGAGGTGATGGATACGGCCGAAAATTTGCAGGTGATCGCCTGTTCCCGCGGCGGCCCGGAGGCCAATGTGGACATCGATGCCGCGACGGATCGCGGGATTCCCGTCCTATACGCGCCCGAGCGGAACGCGGTTAGCGTGGCCGATTTTACCGTCGGAATGATCCTTGCATCGACACGGAACATCGCCCGTAGCCATCATCTGCTCCACACTCAAACGTACACAGGCGAACCGGTCGCCGACGCAGCAGGCGGTGGCGAGCGGGAGGATGTTACGTGGGGCATCGCGAAGGGGTCGCCGTACGCCGAACTCGCTGGGCCGGAACTCGAGGGAAAGACCCTTGGAATCGTCGGCATGGGTGCAATCGGTCAGAACGTTGCCCAGCGTGCCGACGGGTTTGGCGTCGAAATGCTCGGGGTCGATCCTTTTGTCGACACTGAAGCGATGGCCGAACACGGCGTCACGAAGGTCAAACTGGACGAACTCTGTGAGCGCTCGGATATCGTGACGGTACACTGTCCCGTGACCGAGGCGACTCGTAACCTAATCGGCGAAGCGGAGTTCGATCTCATGCCGCAGAATGCGTACTTCGTTAACATTGCCCGCGGTGCAATCATCGAGCAGGACGCACTGGTCGACGCGCTTCGGAATGACCAGCTCGCAGGCGCTGCACTCGACGTGTATGACCGAGAACCGCTCCCCGACGGCCACCCGCTCCTAGAGTTGCCGAACGTGGTGACGACACCTCACATCGCAGGCGCCGCGCACGAAGTCGTGAATCGCCACGCTGCGATGCTGACTGACGATATCGCGGCGCTCCTCGCGGGACGAGAACCCGAACACGTCGCAAACGAAGAGGCGCTCGCCGGACTAACCGTTGGCGACGAGACCTGACCGAATCGCAGACAGACACCGACGTGGACACGGTGACAGTTCACAACGATGAAATCAATGGTACAAGAACTCACGGAAGAACGGACCGCAGTGGCGGAACTCGGAAAGCGGATGCTCGAACAGGAGCTTACCAAAGGAACGGGCGGTAACATCAGCGCCCAGTCGGGCGATCACGTTGCGATCAGCCCCTCTGGGATACCCTACGACGAAATTACGCCGGAGGACGTGCCGATCGTTGACCTGCACGGCGAACAGGTCACCGGTGAGCCCGCTCCCTCCAGCGAGTTTCGGATGCACACCGACGTACTACGCGAGCGGAGCGAGGTTGGCGGCGTGGTGCACACACACTCGCCGTATGCCAGCACGTTCGCCAGCCTCGGCGAGCCGGTTCCCGCTTCACATTACCTGATCGCATTTGTCGGTGATCAGGTACCTGTCGCTCCGTACGAAACCTACGGAACAGCCGAATTGGCCGAGACAGCTCTCGAGACGCTCGGCGAAGAGTACAACGCCTGCCTGCTCGAGAATCACGGCGTACTCGCAGTCGGAGAGTCAGTCGAAGCAGCTTTCGAAGTCGCATTGATGACTGAATACTGCGCTCGCATCCACTACCAGGCGATCAGTGTGGGCGAGCCTAACATCTTGCCCGATCAAGAGATTGACACGCTCCTTGATCGGTTCGCGGACTATGGACAGGATCACTGACTACAAACACAGTAAATACACAATGGTTCAATCGATCACACTCGAGACGGCAAAGGAAGTAATCAACGCAGCTGAAGATGCGGCAGCGGCCATCGATAACCCGATGGTGATCACTGTCGTCAATTCCGAAGGGAACCTCGTCGCACAGCAGCGGATGAACAACGCTTGGCTCGCATCGGTGAGCATCTCCCGCAATAAGGCATACACATCCGCCGCTCTGGACATGCCCACTCACGAACTCGCGAAGGCGACCCAGCCCGGCGAGTCGCTCTGGGGGCTCCAGACCACGGACGATAATCAGCTCGTCGTATTCGGTGGCGGGTATCCTCTCGTTCACGATGGCGAAATTGTGGGCGCCATCGGCGTCAGCGGCGGCGCAGTTGAACAAGACCGTACCGTCGCTGAAGCGGGCGTCGACGCCTTCGAAGGGATGCACTGACGGCCACCAGCGCAACTGGTGAGCAGTTTTCCGAATAGTAATTACTATCCCATCATTTATTAATAGTTATATTTATAATGTAGCAATTTGATGTCTGATCCGGAGCTAGAGATGATAAATAATCAAAGACCGCAGATCGGACAAGACGAGTCTACAGACCGAAAACAGCGATATCGGCACAGCCCGCCTAGTCGAGAAGTCGACGTTCGAGAGGTGAGGTGAGATGGTCGATATCATGGCGATCTGGTCGCTCGAGTATCTCTTGCTGGCCGTAGCTGGAGGCGCGTTCGGAGCAGCGATCGGGGGCCTTCCCGCGTTCATCTTCACTGGATTCATGGTAATTGCCGGAGAGGCGGCGAATCTAGGTGGAAACGCTGCAGCCGGTGGCGACGCGGCGACTATCATGATCACCGATTCGATCGCGTTCGGTCCCGTGTTCGGACCTCATATCAGCTTCGCCGCCGGTGCGGCCGCCTCGGCGTACGCTGCAAAGCAGGGATACATGGACACGGACTACGACTACCATCAAGCCAAAAACATCAACTACGCGTTCGGCACAAAGCCGGACGTACTCGCGGTCGGTGCACTGTTCGGAGCTGCTGGGTATGTGATGGTCGAAGCGCTCGTCGCCTTCTCAATGCCGTTCGACCAGGTTGCGATGGGCGTTGTCCTGTCAGCTGTACTCCACCGCATCGTGTTCGGCTACGACGTTGTCGGTACTCCCGCCACGGGATGGCTCAACATGACGCCGTTCGAACGGGAAGATCGACGGCCGTCAGATGCCGTTGCTACCGACGGTGGCGTTGTGGGAGAACGATACGTCGTCGAACCGTGGCTTCCCCAACAGTACAAGTGGCTCAACGTAGCGCTTCTCGGCGTCGTCGTGGGCGTTCTGGGCGCGTACATCGGGTACGCGAGCGAGAGCGTGTTCCTCCCGTTCGGGATCAGTGCCGCCTCGCTGGTATTCCTGAGTATCGGTCACGAAAACTTCCCAGTCACACACCATATTACGTTCCCGGCGAGCACCGCCGTGTTTGCCCTCGCTGGGACTGATCCAGTCTCGTCGGTTTCACTTTTCGGAGTCGTCACTGTCGGAGCCGCATTCGGTGCGGTGTGTGCGCTTTTCGGTGAACTGTTTCAACGGGTCTTCTACGCACACGGCGACACACACTTGGATCCGCCCGCTGCAGCCATTGTCTTCGGGACCTTCCTGATCCCGGTGTGTAACGTACTCGGTATCCTGCCGGGGAGCGCATGGATTCCCGCATTGTAACGAAGTTATAGTCGGCGGATTTCAGAACAACCAAACACAACAATTATAATCATCGTCTTCGTGGTATTTTGTGATTCCATGCCCTATTCAATCGTCGTCGTCGGTGGCGGAGCGACTGGTACGGGAACCGCCCGTGATCTCGCTATGAGGGGGTTCGACGTTACGCTCGTCGAACGAGGAAATCTCACCGAGGGGACTACGGGCCGTACCCATGGCCACCTCCATAGCGGTGGTCGATACGCCGTCAGCGATCAGGAAAGCGCTATTGACTGCATGCAAGAAAACCAGATACTGCGAGACATCGCTGGTCATTGCATCGAAGATACTGGTGGCCTCTTCGTCCAACTCGAGGGTGATCCCGACGAGTACTTCGAGGAGAAACTCCGAGGCTGTGCGGAGTGTAACATCCCGACGACCGTTATTTCAGGAGAAGAGGCCCGTCGACGTGAGCCCTATCTCTCTAACGAAGTAAAACGAGCGATACGGGTTCCCGACGGTGCAATCGATCCGTTCCGACTCTGCGTTGCAAACGCTTCCGACGCGGTCAACCACGGCGCGACCGTCGAAACACACACGGAAGTCGTCGACGTCTTAGTCAACGAGGGGTCTGTTACTGGCGTCGAAATCGAGCGTCAGGGGCCGAACTACCTAGGCAAAGGATCCGAAGGGGATACCAAAACGCTCGAAGCTGACTTCGTCGTCAGTGCTACCGGCGCGTGGGCCGGACAACTGGCAGCAATGGCAGGTATCGAACTAGAGATGTCAATTTCGAAAGGCGCGATGGTCGTCACGAACGTCCGGCAACTAGATACCGTGATCAACCGTTGCCTCCCGAAAGGAGAAGGAGACACGATCATCCCGCACGAGACGACCGTTCTCCTCGGCGCCAACGACGACTCCATCGAGGACCCGGACGATTATCCCGAAGAACAGTGGGAAGTCGACATGATGATAGACATCGCCTCGGAGATGGTCCCAGTTGTCGCCGATGCACGTATGATCCGGGCGTACTGGGGCGTACGACCGTTGTATGACCCGGATCCCGAATCGACGTCAGATCCCGGCGACGTCACGCGGAACTACTTCGTGCTCGACCACGACGAACGCGACGGTGTCGAGGGATTCGTTTCGATCGTCGGTGGGAAACTAACGACGTACCGCGAAATGGCCGAATCCGTTACCAACCACGTATGTGACTCTCTCGATGTCGACGTCGACGGCCGAACACATCAGGAACCTCTTCCGGGAAGCTCCGATCCGTCTCTTCTCGATGAGTACATGGACAAGTTCAACTTGCGCTCACCTATCGCCCGTCGAAGTCGCCAGCGACTCGGCGATCGCACACCAGCGGTGCTTGATATCGATGGGGCGAATCCAATTGTCTGTGAATGTGAGGGTGTTACTCGCGCAGAAATTCGAGACGCTATCAGCCGAGTTGGTGCAGACTTGAACGGTGTTAGACTACAGACTCGAGCCTCGATGGGGAACTGTCAAGGAGGGTTTTGTACCCATCGGATGGGTGCTGAATTGTACGACGACCACGGGAGCGGGGCCGCTCGAGACGCTATCGATAATCTCTACCAAGAGCGCTGGAAGGGGCAGCGTCACACTCTCTGGGGCGAACAACTCTCGCAAGCGATGTTGAACCACATGATCCACGCGACCACGATGAACCACGACGCGGATCCAGCCGTCTTCGACGTGGATATCGATTACGGTGCGTACGATGCCCAAAAGGCCGGGCACGTAACGGAGGACGGCCATGGCGATTGAGAGCGACGTTCTCGTCATCGGCGGTGGGCTCGCCGGCGTCACGAGCGCCGTCGCAGCCGCTCGTACCGGCGCCGATGTCCGCCTGCTCTCTCACAAGAAGACGACACTCCGGCAAGCATCTGGGCTCGCTGACGGACTCGGATACATCCCCGGCCGGTCCCGCTCGGACGACCAAAGTGAGTACCTCTCCCAGGAGCGGAAAGACTTCCGGGAACTACGGGCGAGTCGTGACGAGTATCAGGGACCGCTGATCAGACCGTTTGACGGGTTTACCGCCTTGCCCGACGACCATCCCTATTCGGTTCTCGGAGAAGACGCCCTTCGCTCGGGACTGTCGTTATTCGACGATCTCGTCGGCGACACGTATCTGGGCGAACACACGGAGAAGAACGCGCTCGTTCCGACATTCGGCGGGACGATAAAGCCGACGGCTCGATATCCGCGATCGGTAGCTGCGGGGATTGCCAGCGACGAGCGGCCGATGCTCGTCGTGGGGTTCCGGTCGCTCACTGACTTCGACGCCCGCATGGTCGCGGACAACCTCGAAGCTGCCGACGTTCCGTTCGAGGTAACCGGTGCCGAAGTGGAGTTTACCGAACAGTTCCCCGCTGACGCCAAAGTGACCCGTTATGCGAGGGTGCTCGATCACGACGAGCGCATCGGCGGGACACCTGCACGCCAAGCCTTAGTCGACGCCGTCGAGACTTCCGCCAACGATGTAGAACGTATCGGGTTCCCCGCACTTCTCGGCGACGACAACGCTCAGGAGGTTCGCGCCGACCTCGGTGATCGACTGGGTGCAGACGTGTTCGAGATTCCGACGGGGCCACCGAGCCTTCCTGGACTCCGTCTGGAGGACCAATTATATGCAGCACTGGACACCGAAGGGGTGCAGTACGAGACGGGGTGTCCCGTCGTAGATTACGAGACAACAGTCGAGACACCGGGCAAACTCGAGTCCGTACTGGTCGAGCGGAGTGGTCGAAAGATCCCCTATACGGCCGCGACGTTCGTGCTCGCGACCGGCGGGCTCGTCGGGAAGGGGATCGATTCTGACCGTGACCACGTCTACGAGCCGGTATTCGACTGTCACATCCCGCAACCGTCGGATCGGTACGATTGGTTCACTGACGATGCTTTCGGCGATCATCTCTACGCCCGATTTGGAATCGAACACGATACTACGATGCGTCCGCTTGACGCGGACGGTAATCCAGAGTTTACCAACCTATACGCTGCCGGAGCGGTGGTGGGCGGCGCAGATGTCGCCCGCGAGAAATCCGCTAGCGGTGTTTCGCTGGCGACCGGCGTCGTCGCCGGAAGAAAAGCTGCAGCAGCGATTAGTGACTCGAGTGCCGACTTGAAGATGACGAAAATCTAACAATGGCTGACGACACTGATCAGACCGACGATACGACTGCACAGCCCTACGCATTAGATAGCGGATCTGCTGGTGGATCCGCCGATCAGGCAACGCTCACCGACGAGGAATCGGATGTTACCCAGGTGTTTCCGGAAAAAGAGTTGGATCTGCGCGCCGGTGCTGACGACTGCTACAAGTGCACGACGTGTGATGTCTCGTGCCCGGTTGCGGAAGTCGACGAAGAGTTCCCGGGGCCGAAGTTTCAGGGACCCGAGCAGTGGCGGCTTAAGCGAAAGGAAGACGTCGACATCGACGACTCGATCACGTCTTGTTCGAATTGTATGCGGTGTGATTCTGCGTGTCCGTCAAACGTACCGCTCTCGCAAATGCACAACGAGGCACGTGGTGAATACGTTGACGAACAGATGGCGGTGTTCTCGCGGGAGTATATTCGCAATCGAATTCTCTCGAACTACCGTACATCGGCTCGAGTGGCGTCGAAAGTCCCCCATCTGTCCAACTTCATGATGAACTTCAGTCCCGTTCGGTGGCTAATGGAGAAGACACTTGGCGTCACGAAAGAACGGGAGTTTCCAAAGTTCGCCTCAGAAACGTTCCAGGAATGGTGGCAAAACCGCAGTGGAGCGGATGTACAAAATGCCGACAAACAGATCGCGTACTTCCATGGCTGCTACTCGAACTACAATACGCCGGAGGTGGCGAAAGCCATGGTGCGGGTGTTTGAGCGCTTCGACTACGAGGTGCTGGTCCCACCACAGCAGTGTTCCGGGACACCAATGTTTGCTAACGGTATGCTTTCCGACGCGAGAAGACACGCAGTGACGAACGTGGAAGAACTCGCTGCGGCGATTGATGACGGGGCGGACATCATCGCGTCGTGTACGTCGTGCTCGCTGTCGCTCCGACAGGAATACCCCGAACTATTCGATATTGATCGAATCAACGATGTTGCAGATAATACGTTCGAAGCAATAGAATACCTTCGAATCCACGAGGATCTCACAGGAGTGCTCTCGGATGCTGAACTCGACGGGCAATCACTCGCCTACCACGGCCCGTGTCACGCCCGAAACCAGGGTCTCCACCGTCAAGCAATCGAGTTATTCCGTGATGTTGACGGTGTTCACGTCGAAGACGTAGGCGACTCCTGTTCTGGTATTTCGGGGACCTACGGCTGGAAAGCCGAGAAGTACGAGACGTCCATGAAGATTGGCGAAGAGATGTTCGAACACATGGAACACGCAAAGGGTGAGACGGGACTGACTGAATGTCCGACTTGTGCGATGCAAATGGAACATGGTACCGGGTACGAAATCTGGCATCCGCTCCAGTTGATCGAAGACGCAATTGTCGAGTGACATCTCTGACGAACGAGCCGATTAACAAGTGCGAGGTGTTTGGAAACTCGATAGAGCATAACACTGAATATCCTTGAGATTACATCCATTAGTGAGATGAGTAACGAAAAATCAGCAGTTACTGTTGCTGACAAAAGCGCCGTCATCATTGGTGGAACAACTGGTATCGGACGAGGAATCGCTCGTACGTTCGCCGAGGATGGTGCGAACGTCATTGCTACCAGCCGATCGAAGGATGCCGTTACGAAAATAACTGAAGAGTTGCGATCAATCGGCGCCGAAACGACCGAAGTCACCTGTGACGTTCGCGATCGTACCTCGATAGAAAACCTTCGGGATGTCGCTGTCGACATATTCGGCGAGGTCGACGTCTTGATCAACTCGGCAGGAGCAACGGATCACGCGTCGCTGCTCGAAATGACCGATTCTCAGTGGAATCAGGGCATAGACGTATTTCTCACGGGAGTATTTCGGGCATGCCAGATATTTGGTCGATCGATGGACCACGGTAGTATCATTAACATCTCATCGATGTCCGGTCGACAGATCCGGGAGAATCGACCGGTGTACTGTGCCGCAAAGAGCGGTGTGAATGGACTAACACGAGCCGCTGCAGTCGACTTGGCCCCAAACATCCGGGTTAACGCGATTGCACCGGGGTTCGTCAAAACCGAACTATCTGGTGAGAGACTTGCTGATGGTTCTCCCGTGCGTGAGATTATTGATGAGCGGACACCTCTTAATCGTGTTGCAGACTCAGACGAAATCGCAGGTACTGCAGTTTATCTCGCGAGCGACGCCGCCTCGTTCACGACTGGCGAGGTTCTGACTGTCGACGGGGGCTACGACCGTAGCGCATTGTAGTTCGATGCAACGCTTGATTCGCATTATCACTCTCCACTACTGGTATCGAATGTGTTGCAGTCTTCAAGAATTATGGGTACAGTGAAGGGTAGTGTTCAAATAAGGAGGGTCTGGTGAATCGCTATACTGCATCGGATTATAGTTTTTCTGTTTCTGCGAGACCGTTCAACGGTTCATCAGCGTTGGATCCCTTGAAATTGCAGCCATAATTGTTCCAGAGTGATACCTCGAGAGACGGGATTTTACCGAAAGTCACCGGCGCATAGTGATTCACCAGAGCCATTGATTGTCATCTCTGTCCGAAAACTCGGTCGGTGATTCTGTACGATTTCACTGTTTGAATTGCATGAATTCAGTCATTTAACTACTGTTACTGGTACTGGCGCACGTCGTGTAACCGTTTCCGCGACACTTCCTAGAAGAAACCGTTCCATGCCATGCCGACCGTGACTCCCAAGGACGATCGCATCCACGTCTTCTTCTCGTTCATATTGAAGGATCGATCGCGCTGGTGACCCGAACAGTGTGACGGATTCGATACGACGTCCTTGATCGTTCGCGATTTTCTCAGCACGTTCGAACAACTTGGAGGACGGATCGTACTGGTTTCTGTGTGAGACGTCAGATAGTTCGAGAGGCGCATCTTCGGCCATCGTGACCACGTGTAACGCGATGATGTCCCCATCGGAATAACGCTCGAAAGCGTACTCCACTACCTTCTCCGTCAGCGGGGTATCGTCAATCGGTACGAGAATTCGTTCGGTCATTGGACAAATACTACTCTATCCACTGGCTTAATACCGATACCTCCACGGTTGTATCTTCTGAATAATTGCATACGTTGTTGTATTGGTCCCAATCCGGCGATAAACGACGTACTGTGGACGACATCGTATATTCCCGGCCAGGATCGTCGCGGTAGTCATTTCTGGCGCCCGATTACAGTTACTACGCGATGTCTTCGACCCCCTCTTCGATGGGAGCGCGCTCAAAGTAGAACAGTTCGACGACGATCACAAGAACGAGGAGGAAGATGACGACGAACGTCTCCGGCTCAATCGTTGCCAGGTACCAGACGAGTACGAGAACCGTTGCGATCGCGCCACCGGCCCCGACGACCGGAATTACCACTGATGCAATCGTATCAGATCGGTTTTGATACGCCAGATAGCTTATAAGGCCGAAGATTACGATGAACACGAGTGAGGCAAATGAGCTAATCGTATCGAGACTCCCAAGCGTTGCGAGGGATGGGGTAAGTACGCCGAGAATCGCGAGTTCTCGAATTGGTTCGCCTCCGGAACTCTCGAGGTGCCGTGGAAGTAGCTGCTCGGTCGCCAACTGGTTCATGAGCCGGGACGTACTGAACAGGGTCGCGTTGAGTGCGCTTGCAGTTGAAAGAGCGCAGCGACGGAAATTAGAACGAAGGCGAATTGGCCGAGGAACGGTGCGGCGGCTATCGCCAATGCGGCCTCCGAATGGGACTGTATTACTGCGGTACTGACGAGGCTCGTCGTGGCAATGGCGACAAGGACGTAGAGGACCGTCACCCCCGCAATCGAAACGAACACGGCCTTCCTGACCGTCTGACGTGGGTCGCGAATGCTCTCCTAGTCGAACAGCAGGAGTTCCCACCCTTCGAACGCTACGAACGAGAGTGCGGTGGCGATGAGCGGTCCCGTTCCGAGCGTCGTGTACCACGGGATCGACGTCCACAAACGGTACGCATAGGTGCAGTAATGGATGAAGCTGGGATGATCGTCGAAGAGGTTCGCGTCGGAGTGATTAGCGCTGGGTTGGTATCGACAGTTCCGTGAAATCGTCCTGATGTTCGCTCTTATCAACATAGAATCACTGTGTAAGCCGCTGTAACCGACGCAACATCTATTCAACAGAGCAAATCCTTCTATTCTCGTACTTCATCAATCCCCTGAGCAACATCCTTGGCCTGAATGTCGGAGTACGACTCGTGGGTCGTCTCGATTGATTTGTGCCGAAGTGCCGACTGCGCAAGTTCAGAGTGGCCCTTCTCGTAGAGCTCTGCTCCAAGCGCCCGTCTCGCGCCGTGCGGTTTCAAATACTCGCCGTCTTCAAGGTCGATACCAGCTTCCTGTGTAAGCCGTTTCATCACTGATCGACCACCGGCCTTCGTGAGTGCTGGCGGCGGAATCTCAGCATTTCGGAGCGCATCGTCAATATCGACATTCTCATCCAGATCTCTCCCAGTCACCTCACGATACGCTGCATATTTCGAGGGAGCGTGCCCAGTTGGAAAGATCGGCCACGCGTCAGTCGGCGGCTCAGCAACGCGCCGATACCGATCGAGTGCGTCTCGAGCGGCCGATGGAAGCCCAACGCGCTCGTACTGACGGGATTTCCCGAATACCTCAAGAGAGTGGTTCTCGAGGTCGACGTCGCCCCAAGTCACGCCGTTGCGGGCGTCGTCGCGCGGATCGCGGAACAGTTCAGCGCCACGAACGCCAGCATCGGCGAGCAAAACCACGATCGCTCGGTCTCGATAGGCGATTTCGCGAGAGACATCGATCGTATCCTCGAGGGCTAGGTCCACGCGTTCGGTGACATAATTGATGAGCTGCTGGCGGTGTTTGGGGTCCCAAAACTGACGATTGCGATCGCCTTTGTCCTCGGGGAGGAACTCTTCTGCGCGCTGTGTATTTGCCGGATTCGTGTCTAATAGTTCGTCGCGGACGCAAAAGGAGAGAAACGCGCGCACGTAGTTAAAGTATGTATTCGCCGTCGACGCTGCCAGCTCTTGGTCGATGGCACGCTCGCGAAGATACATTCCGTACTCGCGGAGCGTGTTCGTCTCGAGTGCGCCGACTCGCTGTACCCCCTCTTGATCACAGAAGTCCGCGAATTCGGTCAACGGTGACCGCATCGTCGACCGAGAGCCGCCCGAGTCCAGCGAGCCGAGATAGCGCGAAACCGCCTCCTTGACGCTCGTCCCCCCGCGAGCAGCCCGTCGATCAGTTGATCCAGACATTCACTTGTGGGGTATAGTGTCGACCCACATAAAATCCACTTGGTTAAACTGGTGTTTAACGAAGTGGATCGCATAGGGGCGATACTGCAGGATATCTGAGGGTAGAAGCCATTTACTCCCGGATATGCAGGATATAAATTCTATATCGCGATATAGAATGAGTTCCTTGCAAGTTGAGACTACAGTGGGTTCAGCGGGGCTGTGATGCGTGGTTTCGGACGAATCGACGAGCGGAATCTGCTTTAGATCCTTCTCCCAACGGGTATTCTTGTTGAGATGAAAACTAGTTCGGAGTATTTTCGCGGCCACGAACAGTGTAGCCACTCAGACGCCACGCTAACCTAGAATGAGTGCTTCTCTACCCGATTCCGGTTTCCTTCTTCAACAGGGTAAGCGTATTGTCGGCTGTCACAATGGGCGAATGCTCGTACTCTCCGGTCAGTTCCACCTGTACGAGTAGATCGACTGCTCGCCAAATCGAGTACAGCAGACACGCGAACGCGAAGTAGAAGAACCGCAGTACGAAATTCTTCAATGTCGTCGCCGCCATGAATCGCTTGATGCTCTTGTAGCCGCTCTCGATCTCCAGCGCGAACTATACTCGCAGATCGTTCCCGCTGAGATGAAACGATCGAGTACCGTGCATTGAGAGTATTAGTCTCAACTTCTGTTGTCCAAAGAAAATATCGCGGATAGCGCTTTATACATTTCTTGAGCGTAGGGTATGGGAGTTCCATCTCCAGAGAACTCGTAGAGTTTGTCAAGAAGGTTACTGGATTGAAAGGTTCTACTCTACGTCGTAACCCCATTCACGGAGAATCCCCTCAACATCCTCGAGATTCTGTAACCCGACCAGCAGCGCTGCCTCGCGAAGGTCGGCCTTATTGACGGTCTCCCCGAGATCGTTCTCGAGCGAGAGTCTCGCGTCGCGCTGCTCGTCAAGTGTTGATTGCTGTAGGTGTAATTGGACGGTCTTGGTCCGGCCGTCCGTGATACTATCCCGCTGATAGAGCCATGGGAGGCTGCCTGTAGCCGGCGATGAGACGTCGGTCTCGTCGGTCGACGGTTCCAGTGCCTCGAGGGATTGCTCAGGGTCGGTGTCGACCGGATCTGGATCCCGATCAGTGTCGTCAGTAGAACTGTCGTCGAACGGATCGTCACCACTCGCGCCAGTCTTGAAGCCCGTCATTGGACTACCCCATGCTCGAGTGCGCCTGGTTCTGGTGGGTTTGGTGCTTCGATCCCGCGTTCAGACTCGATATGACGAGCGATGCGGTCGACCTTCGCGAGCGTCTCGAGTTCGTAGTCCCGTTGTCGGTCGCGATACTCACGGACGTACTTGAACGCTGAGCACTGTTTTTTCCAACAGCCCTCCATCAGTGATGTCCGATCGCCGATTACCTCAGGGACCGGGAATTCAATGTCGTCGATCAGTTGCTCCTGATCGCTCGTGTTTTTCACACCCATTGGGACTGCACCGAGCACACCAATCTCAATGTTCAATTGATCGGCGAAATTCGTCGCGAGTTCCTGGAGGCCCTCAACTGACGCTTCACCCTTGGCACTGGGCTCGAATGGGATCAGGAGATTTCGCGTTGCATAAATTGCATTGTAGAGATGATCAGACTCAGTTGCCGGCGGATCACATATTAGTACATCGTAGTGGTCACCGACACCGCCCTCCTGGAGGACGCGCTGGAGCTGGGCGTAGATGTTGTAGGCATCACCGAAATCTTCAGCCTTGCTCTGTTCACGCTCGAGGTGATCGCGTAGATCCGAGAGCATGTTATGTTCTGGGAGGATGTCGACACCCTCCGCTGTTTTCGGCAGATCTTTGAACGCGCCTTTGGGGCTATTGACGATATGCCGAACGAGGTTGTCGACATCGCTTCGCGCACGATCGTCGTCGACGCCCAACATTCGACTGAGATCGCCATCCTGTGGATCCAGCGGGACGACCAGCACGTCGAGGCCGGCTCGAGCGTGCGCAACGGCTAGATTCGCCGTTAGCGTTGTCTTCCCAACGCCGCCAGCTTCGCTGTAAACAGTGTACGATAGCATACTTACGTGGATGTTTCCGTATGATAAGTAACTTCGTCAGACAAATTACCCATGAGTGACAGATGTGTGAGTTAGATGGATGTGTTACCCAAATATCTTGTGTGAGAGTCTTAGATCAATATCTTAGATGTGTTCCTAAGACAAGAGACAAAGATAACACCCATAGACACATTTCTTGGATCTGCACCAGAGATAAGAGATCGGCGTGAGAGCCATAGACAAGTTACTACAGTAACTATCAGAGAGAAAGGTCCGGGAATACAAAGCATGAAAACTAGCTCTGGACGATGCTAGCGATGTTCAACCGAATGTACAGACCTCGACTCGGTGTCACGTATCCGGGACGGCACAGACGCAGACATAAGCCTCTATAGTCGAAGTGATACACTCATCGAACTGCTCGAGGAACTTACCAAAGAGGACAGATGTCTTGTCGATGAGTACGCTGTCTCAGCATCCAATGCGCGCTTCTAAACGGAGTCCGACATGTGTGAGTTTTTGATTAAACAAGGGGGCGTCCTCATCGGCAGATAGTAGTACTTAGGGATTGAAGTACAACATAATATGTCGAGTGGTACTCGAGACCCAGAGGTTGTACGCGTCTCGCAGAAGGGACAGGCAACGATCCCGAAGACACTCCGAGAGAAGTTCGGGATCGACACCCCTGGAGAGGTATTCATTTACGAAGAGGACGAGCGTATCATTGTCGAACCAGTTCCCTCACTCGAAGAGTTAGGCGGGATTCACGCCGATGCTGATCGCGAACGTGGCGAGGTGATCGACCGAGTTCGTGAACTGAAACACGAGGAACGTCGGCGAGAAGATGCCCGTACTGATCGACTTCGACCGGCTGACTCGAGGGACGAATGAGTAACGAGTACGTATTTGGCACCGAAGCGATCATCGCATACCTCTATGACGAGCCAGGTCGGAGCGTCGTCGAAGAGTATCTTGGAGACGTTCGTGACGGGGCTGTCGAAGGGCTACTGGCAGAAACCAACGCTGGTGAAATACTGTATCTCATTGCTCGCTTCGAAGGAATTGACGACAAACCAACGACAGACTCACTTCGCACTGCCGATCGGGATCTCCGTGCGCTTGAGCGGTGGGGAATTCAAATTACGCAAGCCGACTGGCGTCTTGCCGCCGAAGTGAAGGCAGATGGCCACATCTCGTTCGCGGACGCTCATGGCGTTGCACTCGCCCACGAGACGGATGCGACACTTATCGCCGGTGCCGATGACGACTTCGAGACGCTTCCGATCGATGTCGATCTCATTCGATTTCGCGAGAGTGGTGTCTAGGCTAGTCGAGTCTATTGGAGACCCAATGGGTTCTCATGCTTTGAGAGCGTCGTGAGAGCGTCCAACCGCTTCGTCACCACTAGAATTCTCGATGACAGGAAGTCCTCGCATGACCGTGTCGCACTCACCCACAAAGAGATCGAGACCTACGATGCCTCGTACTACGAGACGCAGCTGGTCCGAGCTGTCGAACGTGTGCTGTCATCGCTCGGATGGGACCGAACCCCTCCCTCCCCCCGACATCGATGTGTAAAACCTCACATAGAGGGGAGGGGCAAAAAGTAAAGATAGTCAAAACAGCCAAAAACGACGAGAAACGACTCAAGGACTGTTTAGACATCCGAATTAGGATCTAACGCAGAATCATCTTTTGTCTGACGAAGATTTATATAGCCTCCATGATAACTATATCCGCAATAGATCATTCTACGAGGTTTGGAGAAGGTTACTTTGATAAACCGAGTAATGACTCAGTCGCTCACTGAGTCCGTTGTTCTTCTCGATATCGTTGTTGTTAACCCTCTATACCGACTATCAACGCTTCCATCCATATTTTCCCTTACCCCACCTCTCACCTATTTACACTTCGATGACGGGGGGAGGGTATTCAACACTCAGGACAAACGCAGGTGATTCTAATGGTACTCAATAGAGATGTGAGCAACGATCTCCACTTCTGTGCGAAACCCGAACTCGTCGATCACGAAAATCGGGTCAAGTCCCTATGGGATCGGATTCGAGTTTACACATCGAAGACGGGGGGTGTGTCCCCGCGAGTCTTCTGAAACCGCCCGCAAAATCACTGATTGTGGAACTCCTTCAACTGGGCGTTGACGACGGGCTGAAGTAGATCTTCATGATTGGCAATCGCTTCCAGACGAGTATCATCGACGATTCGACTCATCATCGCTTCGGGGTCTCCCGTGAACGTAAACTCCATGTACATTCCGCCACCACGGCCTCGACTCTTCCGGGATGTCGAGATGAGGCCATACGTGGAGAGTTCTTTGACGTACTTGACATAGGTCTCCCGTGTCATCTGGTCAGCATCGATTTCTTCGGTAATCCACTGGTAGACCTTGAAGCCGACCGGGCTCGGAACGGAACTCCCGGACCAATTGGAGAAATGGGCGACTGAAGCGGTCGCGTAGAGAGATATCTTCTTCTGGGTGGTCAGTCCCTCGATCAGCTTCAGTGAGCGGTCCTTATCGATTTCCTCCTGGGATTCGCGGACGTGTTCTTCGCGAACTTTCTCATCACCACGTTCATCCGCGAGGTCACCGGCACCGCGGAATAGGTCGATTGCCTTTCGTGCGTCTCCATGGCTTTGGGCTGCGAATGCCGACACGAGCGGTAGTACGTCGTCAGTTAAGGTATCGGACCGGAAGGCGTCACGACGGTTCTCGAGTATCTGGCGGAGCTGGTTAGCGTCGTAATCAGGAAAATAGATATCCCGTGGATTAAACGAACTCTCGGCACGACCGTCGATGTCCTCCATGAATTTTGGGTCGTTTGTCAGTGCTGCAACTGAGACTTGTCCCTCGATTTCGTTTGTATTACTCGCTCGCGATAACTGATAGAGGAGTTTTGAGTACGCGGGTTCGTCGCTCGTCCGTCTGCCGACCAGGAGATCGATCTCGTCGAGGATGAAAATAACCGAGTCGTAGTGTTCATTGATGAGCTCGTACAAGCGTCGGTACTTGCGCTTTGTTGACACACCCGTTTCTGGGACGCCGACTTCTATGTCGACATCCTTCGCGACGGTCTGAACGAGCTCGTAAACCGCTTGATCGAGAGTGTTGATCGGCTGGCAGTTGATATCGACGACGCCGAAGCGTTCGCCTTTGGATTGGCAGAGCTCGATAATCTGCTGTGTGACTGCCCCAATGATGAGTGATTTTCCCGTTCCAGCAGGACCATACAGAAGCATATTCGGAGGCCTGTTCCCTTGGAGCGTTGGTTTCAGAAACGAGACGACGGACTCGAGTTGGTCGTCGCGACCGACGATTCGCTCTTCATCGATAATCGTGTCAGGCTCGACGAGGTCTCGATTAACAAAAACCGATGTCTCCCCCTCATCGTCGAGCATATCTCGGATTGACCGCTGCGTACTGTCCTCTGTGTTTTCCTTGTTTTGCTCAGGTGTCGTGTTCCCAGCAGCATTCTCCCCACCGGCTTCTATGTGTTCTGCGCCAGCTCTAGAACGAGTTCCTTCCTCGATGGTAGATTGGTCCGTTCCATCCTGATCACTACCGGCCATACGCTTTCTGTACGGCGAGGCGTTAAAAAGATTTACCCCCATCGATGTTTATCCGGAAGATATGCTCAATCTCTACCCCATATTCGACTGATACACGCCGTCTTTGTCAGAACCGACACCGAAGTATATCCTACGAGAGACTCCCCGTCATCGATGTGTAACTCGAATATCTCTGTCTTCTTGTAGATCTGACGGTTTGGTATTTCGATGCAACCAACTCCACTACCCATCATCGAAGTGTAAGCTGCCTCGTGACACCCCACCATCGAAGTGTAACTGGGTGTTACTCCCCCTGTCATCGATGTGAAAACCAGGCTCATCGAACCCCAGACGAGTTCAGTGAAGCACAACAGGCAATATAGTGATGTAACTTATATTTCATAGATCATAACACTTGCAGTGTAGTCAGAATACTTGCAAGGTGGTGGGGTGAACACTTGTAGGGCAGTGTAGTAGGTTCACGGAAGGCAGTGAGAAAACACTTGCAGGCTGGTGTATATTCCTTAGAATACGCAAGGTGGTGTGAGGTAATCTCTCGTCCAAACACCCCCCGTTATCGAAGTGAAAAACTGCCTTACTTAGTGTTCTCCATGCTGTTTCTCGCCGATTTTCGGTTTGCACACGGACAGTTACGTCGAAATCCTTGTTGTGATCCACTCACCTGAGTTGACTGGATCTTTATATTTGGATTTAATCTGATCTCCGTCTCCCCACTGCCAGTAATAGTAGCGGTTATCGTTGATCCCCTTGATAGTGGTCGTGGCCTTCGACGGGACGCTGTCAGGGAGGTCGTTCGGACGCTCTTTGACATCGGAGTCGTCTGAACCCTCCTCGAGGCGAGCTTCGCGTTCCTTGTGTTCGGCTAGCTCTTCGGCGTAGCGGGCAACATCTTTGAGCTGGCCCGGCGAGTATCCGTTGAGCGTGTCGACGATATCGGCCGAGAGGTCCGCTGGCGGCGTCGGTGATTCGTAGGACATCGGCTGTTCTCGTGTTAACCAACACGGAACGCTAACCCATAGTTTTGTTGGTTAAGACGGTGGTGTTGTCCCCCATCCGCTTCTGAAAAGGCCTCATGAGTAGTCTTCGAGTCAGAGATGGACAAATTGATCGACGATATCTGATATCGTTCTGATCGCAGCTCTCACCACCTCCACGATTTTTCAACCTCTGCCGAGTCAGGGAGCCGTCCCCGATCGACGGTGTCGTAGCATTTTACGCACTGAACAACATCTTTAGAAGAAGAGATGGAATGAATAAGTGACTACACACCCTCGTCCAGAGTGAAAACGGTCGAAAGGGTGGGAGAAAGTCTACCAGAAATAGCGGTTTTCAGGACGTCGTTGATAAACAGGTATCGACGCTAGAGGAACTAACACCCCGTTTCTGATGTTATCGGACTAGAGAAGATAGCGTGGTGATGCACACACACACACACACACACACACTGCCCTGCAAGTGTTCTTTACTCCAGCAGGTGAACGGGGTCATCTTGGCATGAACGATGATATATAAAGAGAAGAATATAGAAGGAGTATATCCAAGCGGAAAGATCCCCTAAACCCCATTTTTGTGGACTTGAAGACCTCTTTCCTCTAATTCTATTCCAGGTAATAACTAGCACAACAACAACATTCTTAATAGAGTTAGCTAGTAGTAGTCGAGAAAACTGTCCTCTTACCACCTAACACCGTTCTATTCCGCTATATTCAGGAGTATCCAACATCGTATCTACTCAACTCTCCCCCACTATTTCTGAAACTGAGAACACTTGCAGGGTGGTGTGTGTGTGTTCCCGCTCCAAACAGTTGAAACACTTGCAGGGTGGTGGGTAGTTTTAATAGCGTCGGTTAGAGAAGTGCAGACAATGGTGGACGTTGACGAAAATCCCTTCGACGAGAAGGATTCCATCTTTGAGCAGAAGCAGCCCCTAAAGAAGGATACGTTCACACCGGAGACCATCTTCCATCGGGATGATGAGATCGAACTTTATATCAACGCACTCCAAGACGTTGTCGTCGGCCATGCCCCGAACAACGTCTTCGTGTACGGGCCTACGGGAGTCGGTAAAACGGCAGTCACGAAGTGGGTCCGTGACAAACTCCAAGAGAAAGCAGATTCACAGGACGTTCCCTTGACTGTCCTCGGGCCGATCAACTGTCGTAACTACAAGTCCTCCTACGCACTCGTCACATCACTCGTCAACGAGTTCCGCTTACCAGATAACCAACTTCCGGACAGTGGCTATAGCACAGATCGTGTCTTTGAGTTCCTCTACGAGGAAATAGAGGCTGTTGGGGGCAACGTTCTCATCATTCTCGACGAGATTGACAACATTCCGCCCGATGCCCGTAATGACTTCTTGTACGAACTACCTCGTGCCGAAGCTAACGAAAACACACCTATTTCAGAGGCGAAAATCGGTCTCATCGGGATCTCGAACGATCTGAAGTTCGTCGATGTCCTCGAGCCGAAAGTCAAATCGACGCTTGGGGAGCGCGAGATCAAGTTCGGACCGTACAACGCAAATGAGCTCCAGGATATACTCGAATACTACGCTGATATCGCGTTCTGGGACGGCGTTCTTGAGGACGACATCGTTCCGCTGGCAGCCGCCTTCTCTGCTCAGGAACGGGGTGACGTTCGCCAAGGCCTTCGAATCCTCGAGAAAGCTGGCGAGTACGCACGTATGGAAGACGCTAATACCGTCACTGAGGAGCACACACGGCGAGCGACCGATACGATCGAAAAAGACGAAATCCTCGACTATTTTGAGCAGGATCTGAGCTCCCAACAAGCGCTCACGTATCTTGCAACGACACTTGCGTTCATCGAACCGAAACACGAGGCAGCGACTAAACGGATCTATAATCTCTATTCGTCGATCGCAGAGTCGAGCGGCCGGCGAGTAAAATCCGAACGCAAGATCTACGAGTTCCTTGACCAGTTGTCGATGCAGGGACTCGTCCGGTCCGCAGAGAAGAACCTGGGTCGGAAAGGTGGTCGGAAATACGTATATGAGGTCACCGATGATCCGGCCGATATTATCGACGCTGCGCTTCAGTCGTCCTATAGTAATGCCGTTCCGAGTAACGTGAACGAAATTCTCAATCACTATCTAGAAGACGAGGCGACCGACTTCGAACCCCCAGACGAGTCCAGTGAAGAACAACAGGTACTCTGGAAATTTGTCTGACACGTACCAGATACAAAACACTTGCAGGGTGGTGTGGTGCGAACACTTGCAGGATGGTGTAGTAGGGGTCTCGGAATCTATGAGAAAACACTTGCAGGATGGTGTGTGTTCCTTAGAACACTTGCAAGGTGGTGTGGGCCGAACACTTGCAGGGTGGTGTAGTCAGAACACTCGCAAGGTGGTGTGAGGTGAGGTCTTATCCGATACGCTCCCCGTTATTGGTGTGAAAAATAGTTTGCTTGGTGTTCTCTGTGGTGTTTCTCGCCTATTTTCAATTTGCACACGGGCGGCTACGTCGAAACAATCTCAGAATTCACAGGCGGTACAAGGCGGATGCTACGGGGCTTTACCCCGAGGCGGTTGACAGAGCGGCACTGTCTAGTTAGCGCAGTTTGAGGAACGAGCAGGGTGGGTAGTTCACTGTTGTCGTGCATCGCCGCGAGTTCCTCGAGCGTGCTCCGATGGCAGATCGAGTCGATCGTCCGCTCGCCGAAGACAAGGTGTGCACCGCCGCTTCCGACTCGCGCGTACTGTCTGAGTATTCTATCGAGATGACCGTTGTCCTATTTTAGCATGGAAAGTATTTCGTAACAAGTATTTTGTACTTTCCCTCCAGATCGGGGACACAATGCGTCGACGAACGTTCCTAACTGGCTTAGGAGTTACAGGCGCCGCGGCGGTCTCCGGAACGGCTGTAACCGGGGCTCAAACGCCCGGTGAAGGAGAGACGATTCAGCCGTTGATGTTCGACTCAACGGCGAGCATTTTGAACAGTGAGAGCGAGCCGCTGACTGACGACTCACTGGTCGCCGTGTGGGCCGGTCCAACGGCATATAATGGCGACGAGGACGGGAACGGCGACGCTGTCTCCTACCCCGAGGATACATCGATCCCGCTCGTCGTGAGCGCGGATAACGTGGTTGCGTTCGGTGCACCGATCGGCCAGAACGACACGGATTTCAATTACGGCAACGAGGAGTTCCTGCTGAACGTCCTCGATGAGGAAACCGACGGCGAATCGGTCGTTTTCGACGAGGGACACGGCCAGTTCTACGATACCGACGAGTTTAGTACGTTCATTGACTACGCGGAAACCAACGGCTACGCCGTCGAGGCGACCACCGATTTAGCGAGTGATCTAGGGAGCGCCGACGCCGCTATCGTTACCTCTCCTGAAGGATCTGCGTTCACCGAGGACGAGCTCGCTGCCGTTAGGTCGTACGTCGATGGCGGCGGAACGCTTCTGCTATTCGACCAGTCCGATTTCAGCAATTACGACGCGACGGACAATCTCAACGAGATCGCAGCGGCGATCGATGCTCCGTTCCGATTCAACGACGACCAGGTCTATGACCCCGAGAACAACGTCTACACGGAGTTTGTTCCGACAACGTCGAACTTCAATACCGAATTCGAGTACTTCGAGGAGCGGGAAGGACTAGGATTCGAACTCGAGCGCGACGAAACCTACACCGTCGAGGTTGTAGAGGTAACGGACGGTGATACGATCGACGTGGCGTTCGATGGTGGTCAGGAGGAAGCCATCCGTACGCTTGGATTTGATACCCCCGAAACGGGAAGTGCGACGAGTACCGAGCGCGCTGCGGAGTGGGAGGGCATCGAGTCCTATGACTACCTCGAATCGGCCGGCGAGGCGGCGACTGCATTCGCCCGAGAACAACTCTCTTCCGGTGATACGGTCGAACTCTCCTTCGATTCGACCGAACCCGTTCGCGACGAATACGGCCGCGTACTCGGCTACCTCACCTACGACGCCTCCGGTGACGGCACACGCGACACGTTATACAACCGCCGAGTCGTCGAAGAAGGTCACGCCCGCGTCTACGGCTCCGGATTCGCTCGCCACGACGAGTTCCTCGCTGCGGAGTTCGCAGCCCGCGATGCTGGCCTCGGGGTCTGGTCCGAAAGCGATCCCGACGCCTCCTCGCCCATCCGGGACCGACCCGTCGAGGATCTGTTCTTCCCGAACCCTGAAAGCATCGTCACGACAACAGGACCCGTTTCCCCCGACCGCGTCCCGGTGTTCGCGGCCTCGAGTGCAACGCGAAGCGGTGCTGAAACGGCGTACGAGGGCGACGTCCCGCTGGCGGCCGTCGACTACGATGCCCGCCTGGCGTATCTCGGCGCTCCGATCATCAGTGAAACATACGAAGAGGTCGAAGACTACCCTGTCGACACATCAACATACGAAAATTTCGCCTTCGCGACCGAACTGATCAACGATCTGAGCGACCGTGAGGACGGTCCGGTGCTGATCGAGGGTGGCCACGGCCAGTTTAATCTCGAATATTCGCTCTCGAACGAGGACGCGGCGTACTACCAGCGGTATCTCGAAGGGCAGGACGTCCTCTTCGAGCAGGTCAACGATGTTACAACGGCGGCCGCCAGCGAACGACTCACCGAAGCCCGTGCGCTTATCATCACGACCCCGGCATCTGCGTTCACCGAGGACGAAGTCGCCGCCGTCGCGTCGTTCGCGGAGGCAGGCGGTACGGTCGTTCTCATGGGGAGTGCCAGCGCACCCGGTGTTCAACGTGGGTACCTCAATGACATCGCTGCAGGGGTAGAATCCGATCTACGCCTCGGAACCGGCTCGGTCACCGACGCCGAGTCGAACCTTAACGATGAGGCAACGATTCCGGTAACGTCTAACCTCAATGAAACGGAGGCGCCTTCAGACCAGCGCCCAATCGCGCGTATCAATCCCGACGCAACGGAGGCTACCATCGGTGAACGACTCGGCTTTGGAGTCGAGGACGCGTCGGATAACGAACAGTGGATCGATTCCGTAGAGTGGGACCTGGGTGACGGTACCGCCGCGACGGGATGGTGGACGGAATACCAGTACGACGAACCCGGCGAGTACATTGTCACACTCGCCGCGACCGACAACAAAGGAACGGAGACCACTGATACCATCACAGTCACCGTCGAGGATCTGACGGAGCCGATCGCACGCTTCATCCCAAGCACAACGACCCCATCCGTCGACGAACGGGTTACGTTCCAGGTTGAGGACTCGTCGGGCAACGAGCGATGGATCGACTCACTAGAATGGACGTTTGGCGACGGGACGATAGCCGAAGGCTGGTGGAACGCCCACCGCTATGAAGAGCCCGGTGAGTATACTGTGGCGCTGACCGCCACCGATAACACGGGTGCTGAAACCACTGAAACGGTCATCGTGACCGTCGAATAGATCGTTAGTACGGAGCGCTGAATGTCACGTTCTTCGGGGTTAGTAGATAAGTACGTTCAGGCGGATGCACACTCTGAGCTCTTCGCCGTAGCGGGCAACGTCTTGGAGCTGGCCCGTCGAGTATCCGTTGAGCGTGTCGACGATATCGGCCGGGAGGACCGTTTGCGGCGTCGGTGATTTGTAGGACATCGGCTGTTCTTGTGTTAACCAACAAGCGAGCTATGAAGTCGCAGGTGTTGGTTAACACGCTCAAGATACACTGTCTCGAGCGTGGATTGCGTCGGTGGTCGTCATGTCAATAATGTCTCAGTCGGCGTCGTGAATTGGTAGTTGTGGCTCTGTACAACGGTATCGAAGGGGTGCGTGCCACTTCGCATTGCTGGAGATTGTGGACACACCCACCCCATCGTGTCCAGTGTCTTTGCGTGTCGGTTTGGTCGGGAAGTTGTTGTATTTATCTCAACCCAACCACTTACTACTGGGCTAGCCACCGTTCGGACTTATTTCTCAATAGACCTCTTAAACTCTCCTCTACATTTAGAGTTCTTCATCAACGGAGTCTTCCCTGCTATTCTGGCAAGACACTGGACATGGTGGGGTAACCGACGCCGATCAACAGCGTCTTGATCAGACCCTCTGATACCCGAAAGACACTGGACACGATGGGGTGTATTCTCCCGCCTGCTAGTGATTTGGACACTTGACAGAGTGGGGTGTCCTGCTACTCTCGAGGAGTCTGAGACACTGGACAAACTGGGGTGGTCGTCTAAGTACCGAAATGGTCGCGAAGACACTGGACACGGTGGGGTGACCTGCTACTCTCGAGCTATCCGAGACACTGGACACAGTGGGGGTGCAGTTCGATTCGCAGATTGTGAGAAGACACTGGACACGATGGGGTGTGGACACGGATTAGGACTCGAAATCCAGATAGTTGGTAAGCATCACGTTCAGTGCTGGACTCGACCGCTGTTCTCGTCGACCGTCTTCTCGCTGTGACAGTCTGCACAGAGCGTCTGGAGGCTCGACTCCTCGAGCGGATGACCGCCGTCCGTAATCCGTTCGATGCGATTGTTCCCATTCTCGTTGCTTGAACTCGAACGTGTGGATCGAGAGGACGTCACGGAGAAACGACGGAAACGTGGGGAGGTATCTTCCTGTTCGAGTTCTCGCGGATAGCTCCGGAAATAGTGGTGTGGGTCATCGAAACCACTTGCTAGAAAAAGCTCCGGAAACGGTGGAGTGTTACAAGTCACTCCCTTCATCAATCGTGCCTCTTTCCGCTTGAGTTTGTGTTTAGCACCAAAATGGTCCCAATTGACGTCGAAAGGGATTAAATCGAACTCTCGATTCCTTCCGCGACGCTTTGAATGACGGACGACAGGTGTATGATGTTTCCATCAATTCTACCTAGACAAAGCTCCGGAACTAGTGGAGGGAGTGCTAGTGACCCAATCCATAGCTTCGGAAACGGTGGAGGGTAGATTTTATCGTAGAACCACACCTTCCGCTGCTTAATGCATTCACAGTAAGCCACCGATATAGCTAATATTGCTATAGATTGCTTCGGAAATACTGGTGGGTGATTATAGAATTTCACTTACTCCTGTATTCGGTTATACATTACTCGGATGGCGAAACGGGAGCTTTGTATTTGGATTTAATTCTCGAGCCATCCCGCCACTGATAGTAGTAGTACTTGTTGTCGTTGATCTCCTTGATTGTGACACAGGCTTTCCCGGGGACATCGTCTGGTCGGTCGGGATCCTCGTAGCTCTCTTCGCGAACGATCTCCTCATCCTCCTCGAGTTCAGCTTTGACTTTTGCTTCCTGGTACTCAGCAAGCTCCTCTGCATATGCTGCGATAGCATGAAGCGCATCACTATCCTGGCGGTTAAGCCCGTCTGCGATATACTGAGGTATTTCTTCGGGTAGAGTGGGGCGATTCATTGCAGGTCTTTAACCAACACTATTCTCCCTTATACTATAAATTGTTGGTTAATATAGCTCGCCACCCAAACTACCATCTCTTTTCTCCTCCGTATGGTCGTTCTTGTAGAACGCAGGAAAGGGAGCCGACGCTGTATCGACTATCTCTGTACTGTGCTTGAATACTTCATCGATGTCATGGGAGTAGATATTCCTCCGGAAATCGACCAGTTTTGTCAGATGGTGCGAATTCAATACTTCGCACTAGATCAACGTGTGAGCCAAGAATCATCCACTGAAGAAGTTCTTAGCCTTGAGGAAGCTACTGAATTCGTCACTGATATGACGGAGGTCGACAGATGAGGAGATCGAACAAGGGCCGCCAAGACCGATATCGCCCCGCCGGAAGAAGCGACGGTTGGTGACGATAAGTAACGATTGTGCGGTTGCCTCACGATAGCTTTTTGCTGAAGTGAGCAGGGAATCACCCTTCCATATTTCTCTAACTATTCTTAGAATTCCGAGAACGAATTCGAACGATCGATAGATCTTTATCTGCTGTCGTCTTTTCCCTTCATGCACCGTTTTCTCGCAGCTGTGGGTGGATCTGCTACGTTGTAGAATCGAGTATTTCACTTCCACGTTTGAGCCGGTGCTCCCGCTGCCTGCGGGAGGACGGGCCAAGATCATACATGAACAGAGAAATTCCGCCGATGCAGCCACTGGCACCGATCGTCGATCAAATGCAAGAAATCGCCCGCGAAGAACTCCCAGAACCGCGAAGTTGCCGAATCCAGTTATGGGATGATGGGACGTTCGACGTTAAAATATATCATTCGCCGGGACCTGATTCACTACAGGCGATCCGATACGAACCTGCAACGAGTGAAATCTATTGGGAGTATGCCAGC
This sequence comes from Halostagnicola kamekurae, assembly GCF_900116205.1. NCBI lineage: Archaea > Methanobacteriati > Methanobacteriota > Halobacteria > Halobacteriales > Natrialbaceae > Halostagnicola > Halostagnicola kamekurae. The sequence continues at coordinate 55,837 of NZ_FOZS01000007.1, forward strand.
GGTGGTGGTTGGGAGATAAC
>NZ_FOZS01000008.1 GCF_900116205.1 Halostagnicola kamekurae
GGGGGAAACTGAAGCCAGAATTGTCCAAGAGTAGTGCATCGAGCACCTGATATAGAGTTGAAAGTCGCCGGAGTCTAGCGATTCACCAGAGCCAACTCAACGGAATTGATGGCGGGATCACAGTCCTCGAGGAGGGCTCTGTCTCGTCGGGCGACCCACTCGAAATTGATTACAGCTATACAGTCACTGGCACGTACGAGCTCGCAAACTACGATGGCGATACTCGTGAGGATCGGACTTTCTCAATCCCAGCAGCGCGTTCGGAACGAGCCTACGAGAAGGTGGCGAAATCATCGCCGACGAGGCCTCAGTCTCGCGCTGGGAGGTAGAGTTTACCCTCGCCTATGAGGGCGCTGAGGATATTCAACTGACCGACACGCTCGATTTCGAGGGTGTCCCCGGCGAGGAGGGGTCATCCGCAACATTAACAACGAGAGTGCCGAGAGCGGGTTACAGGGCCGGCTTGGGAACTGCAACCCAGTCGACGAGACGGTCTCGCAGATCCAGAGCCAACTCTCGAGTGCGAGTGACCTGATCTGATTCTATCTCGTGTGTTTTTCTTCGCTTGAGTGAGACCAGATTTATCTAAGACAGCTAACTATCAACAGTCGTGGGTGTAATAACCAGTCATGGAAGAGAGTAATGGGCTACAGATACTCCAGACGATATATGAAGAGGACATCTATTGGGAATACGAACAGGATTACGACAAAGACCATCCAGTAGTAGAGGCTACTGAAATGGACCCTGAAACTGTACAAGAAGGGCTTGCATTTCTCTCCCAAGCAGGACTGATTGGCCGGACAAAGATTGGAATGGAAGCTGATGTGCCCCGTACTGGTCATGAAGGATTAGTTGGGGTCACCAAAGATGGCCGTCATAGAGGGGTAGGAATGGGGATCACGCCAAATGGATTCGAGGTCATGCATCAGCGAAAAATCGATTCTACCCAGCATCATACGAATTTTGCACTAGTCGTACTTACAGCTGGTCTTTTAGCAGCGAGTATGATACAAGCTGCAGTGGCGCTTTTACCACAGGAGAAGGCGACTACCTCTTACATAATAATTCTTGTAATAGCAATCGGAATTATACTCGCTCTCTATCGATTGGAGGTTGTGTGATCTATCGTCTCACTTTTCGCGCTTTTGTCGGTCTTGAAATCCTACAATTCCCTACTCATCAGTGGTGACGCTATAGCATCTATGAGGCTAAAGTGGCGTATAGATGTATACTGCGTATACAGCGTTACACTGTAACCGGGAAAGACTTACAATAAATGAACTTCATTTATTGAGACATGTCACGACCAAGAAACTCAAAAGGGGAATGGATATCGGACGAAGACATCAGAAAGCACCGGCTGCTGATTGCAGGCGGAATTGCGATCGGCATAATCGGGACGTACGCGGCCACGGTCGGTTTCTGAGCCGCTCGAGAAGCCTCTATTCTTTTAGATCAAGTGCTTCCACAGCTTCGCGAGCGTCGACGCTATGTTCGACAAGTCGATCGGCAGCGAGCCGCCAGGCCCGATCGGCGAGCTCGGGATCGGCGGCCTCGAACTGAACGCTAAACCGAGTCAGTGCAATGGCGATCAAGATATCATCGCGACGTGTGTCGTCGTGCATCGGGCCTTCCTGGCCGCGGTATCGCATTTAAAGAAGGGGTGCCGAATCGAAACAGCCCGTAGAACTTATTAATTCACGAGGATTATCATATCCATGTCGATAAGACAGCCAGAGAGCGCATTCGATGCACTCGCTTTGATGGGTCTATTTGCTGTACCGACTTTGGCCGTAAAGAGTCCGCCGAGACTGGCCGCCGCCGCGGCTCTCGCACTTTTGTGCGTGGTTCTCAAACATGTGCTGGTAACGAACCGTCGGCGATATAAATGGAATAGCGCTCTATAAACTTCGAACCGAGACTCTCGAGCATCGCCCTTCTTGTCTTCGCGACGACACCCCTTCGCCCTCATGCAGTTTCTACTGCACTAAATTGTTGTTTAGTTCAGTAGTCCGGATATTCAAACAGACAATACTTCTTACGTGGTGACGGCACAATAGAGGGTATGTACCTCACAACACGAGACCTCTATCACAGTCGAGAGTGCGAGTCGGACCTTATGCAGATGATTGGCCACAAAGCCGAGAAGCGCTCAGAGTCGGCCGACGAACTCGAGGAGAAAGGATACGATCCATGCCCTGAATGCGTTCCCGAACGAGCTGAAGGGTAGATTCAAACCCTACTCGCCTTCGAAGCCCCACCGCTCGAGTTCCTTGGCGACGATCTCGGGATCACGCATGGCGGCCACGTACGCGGCCTCGCGAACATCAGTCTTCGAGACGTCGGTCCCCAGCTGTTCCCCTACCGCGTCGACGAAGTCGCCCTCCGCCTCCTGCACGAATCGTCGAAGATAGAACTGAACCATGTCCCGATCTTGCTGGACGTTATCTCGAGTATAGACCCACGGGACTCCGCTGTCCGAAGCACCAGCGTGGGCCGGTTCGCCAACAAGATCGTCAGCGCTGTCCAAGTCTGGATTGGTCGGCTCGTCCTCGAAATCCGGCGCTGGCTCCTGGAGTTCTGGCTCCTCGACGTCGTCCGTTTCAATTTCGTCCTCGTCGCCACCAAGACCGAGAACATCGTCGCCAGCGGAACCTTTCTTCATGCGTCAGCCACCTCCTCGATCGACGCGGCGAGCTCGTCGAGCTTCTTGAGCGTCTCCATTTCATGATCACGCTTCCGGGACCGATGCTCTTCAACGTAGTAGCGTGGCGTACACTGTTGCTTCCAGCAGCCTTCGAATAGTGACTCACGGCTCCGGATTGCGACGGGCGCAGGATAGCCACGCTCGCGGATCTCACCAAGATATTCCTCCTGGTCGGACGTACGACCCACACCGTTCGGGATCGCTGCCAAGACACCAATCTCGGCGTTGAGTGTGTCCTCGAGGCCGGCGACGAGTTCTTCCAGGCCAATCACACTCTGCATGCCCTTCCCTGTGGGCTCAACCGGAATCACCAGGCTTCGCGTGGCGTTCACGGCGTTGTATAGATGCGGGCCTGCTGTGGCCGGCGGATCGACGATGATCGTATCGTACTCCGCTGCGACCTCGTTCTCGACGAGGACCTCGCGAAGACGGTCATGTGGTTCAAACTCTTCGTCGAGATTGTCGGCCATCTCCGCTGACTTCGTGAGGAGATCACCCAGCGTCTCGAGCATATTGTGGTTCGGGACGAGGTCGAACCCATATCTGGTCTCGAGGACCAGCTCGTCGAATGGTCCACTAGCGCGATCAACCAAGTGCCGGACGAGGTTATCGGCGCCACCGTCGTCTCGAGGAGCGTCTACGCCGAGAAGGTGAGTGATCGATCCGTACTGCGGGTCGAGATCGATGACGACGACGTCGCGGCCGTCCCGGGCGTGTTCATCCGCGAGCGACGCAGCGATCGTCGACTTCCCAACACCGCCAGCCTCACTGTAGGCTGTATATGCGAGCATACCTATCTGGTTGTTCTGGGAGATTATAATAGTCAGTCAGACAAAATGGTTAGCCTAATCAACAAACCTAATCGATTGGCTTAGTTGAATATGTTGATGTATTACTGCGGTTAGGTCTATAAATCTAATCGAATAGGGTAATCGGACGGCCTTTTTGATTAGGGCATGCGTTTAGGCTAATCTGAAGGAATAACCGACTGGCCTATCCCTTTCAAGCAGGGCAAATTCTTGGAAATCATAGCAGAATAAGTTTCAATAATAGAACTAGCATGGCCAAGGCGGTCAGTGGGCCGAATTTGACATCTTCTAATGGAGCTAACCCAGCGCCTATGAGAACGCTATAGAAAAACCCTGATATGAGATAACTAACGCCAATAGAGGAAACTATGGATAAGACCCACGGTGGCAAATCGAACACTACGATCCCAAACAGTGCCGCCAGAATAGCCGCAATAAACACCTGTACACGCGAATCCAATTCCACGCCCTTCCTTCGGGATGTTGTCTTATAAATACAGGCAAGATAATCACCAGAACGCGATGGATCCGATGGAGCCGCTGTTTATGTCGATCCTGTTAGCCCAAGAGGAGCGGATCGCTGAGCTCGAGGAACGGGTTGCGGATATCGAAGGGGAATAGGTCAGCACCACTATTTTCGTGATCCTGTCCGCGCCCTTCACAGAAATCTGTATGCAGACTTACTGTTGTTACTCTCTCCAGCTATCAGTGGCAACGACTCTGACGTGCTGAACACAGGGCAATATTCGATACAACGTAACGTCCTTTCATAAAGAGAGAACTCGTGAAGTACCGATAAGTTAATACTGGCCACAATTCTCATCCCAGTTGAATATGACTATATATCGAGAGGGTCGAGAAGTGGTGCTAACTACACTTAGTCCAGTACCTTTTCTTGTGATTCTCGTTCCTATCCTTTCGATTTCTGCCGATGTGAGCTTCCTTCTCTTTCTCTTTCCATTTTCACTCACTATGGTTTTCTTCTATCTGCTTGTAGCTCGGAGCGTAGATTCTATTCGGGCGAAGTTATTAAATCCAGAAGAGTTAGTTGCAAATGTAGATGATGATTGTGAGAACGGTGCTTACTTCGAACGTTTTGTGAGTGTTTCTCGAGAGGTCTGTTTGGGAGGTGAAAGTGAAGTCAAACCAATTTCCGAGTATACCAATCGTTGCCACTTTCCGGACTTAGTGTATTCATTTTGGGGATTTGTCACATCAGTCCTTGTATTCCTTGTCAGTAACATTGTGTTGTTGTGGTTAGTTTATAACGGAAATCTTGAATCTCTGGCTAATGCGCTAGTACCTGAAGGCGCTATTCATAACGTGCCACTTGGTTTTATGGACCTTCAGTTGGCATTTCTTCCGATATTCAGTAGTCTGAGCTTTGTGAATCAAGTGTTCATTGTATGTGTTGTATTTCCAACGGGTTTTGCTTTTCTGACTACCGCAAAGTGCCTTACAGAAGTCTCTAAGGATTATCACCGACGTATACTTCGGAACCTTGTGGCTGAGAACCAGTCATCAAAAACGAACTCGTCAATGCTTTTCTGTTAGCAGGTATTTATTTCACTATTGTTCTTATATAGCCCCCATCTCCCCCGGTTCAAATGCAGTTATTTAAGCGTTGATGTGATGGGGTCCGACTCTATTAGTAAGTTCTCTAAGTTTCTAGACTAATTCAAGATGAAAATTGTGCTATTATCTGCTGTTCAATTACTCGCACCCTCGAACGCTGCTCGGAGGTTGTTCGCGATCGGCCCGTCTGGAACGCGATAGAGCGGGCTGTTCCCGATCGAGCCAGCCTCCTCGAGCAAGCCAGCGGCTTCTAAATCATCCCGGTAGCGGTACCATGCGTCCTTCGAGACGCCGTCGTGCTCGTAGATCCGGGCCGGGTTGAACTCGTCACCCGATTCCTCGAGGACCGCAACCACGATTCGAAGCTTCCCTTCTGGTGCGAGCAAGTCCACGACCGCGTCGGCGTCGATCTCTGAGTCTGCCATACCTACCCATTCACGGCCATTACAATAACAGTTGTGTTTTTGCTATTGTATCGTCGCACTATTGCGACATTATTAAGTACCCATAGTGTGTACTACTGAATGTAGGAGGAAGCGTGGAAACGTGGAATCCTACGGAGATTAGAACGATGTCAGACTACGAATGGACCTGCCCCGGTTGTCAACGAACCTTCCACAGGATGTTTGACAACATGCGGGACTGGTCTGGAACGTTCCAAATTCCCGACGACACCGGCACAAAGACGGTCAACACGCTTTGTGACGATTGTCACCGGGAATTCATCCGAGAATAGCTCTCGAAACACCTTATTTTTTGGTGTGTTCGGGAGTGTCGAGCCCCGAGATATCGTCGGGGTCGCAGATCTCGTAGTCGAGGACCTCAACGACATCGTCGTTGCGCTGGTGGACGCGGTCGTGAAGGACCTCGTCACCGTCGAGTTGGATGCGTTCGACGTCGAACACCTGCCCGTCGTCATCGGTTTCGACCGGGCCGAACGTCCGCCACGCCGTCTGTTTCGTCGTGCCGTCCGCGAAGTGTTTTTGCGTTATCGTCCACTGGTCGCCCCACCGCTCGCTGGCGAGTTCCTTCAGCTGCTCGAGTTCGTCAGCCGTCATCGGGATCGTCATCCTCCTTGCCGGGTTGACCGCGGTCTCTCACCGCCCGGCCAGCCGGCGTGTCCGGCCAGTCATCTCGCGCGAACTCGCCTGGATGCTCGTCATTCACATGTTCTGCGAGCTCGGCTGTGCCGCCGGCGGTGAACTCGCAGTCATCTGGGGACGGGCACGGGTAGGTTTTGATGTCGTCAGTCATCTTCAGTAACCTTGAATACGCCCAGAGGGCCTTCAATCACTCCGATAGTCAATCGATAGTCTGTGTTGGTGCTTCCCATGTCAGGCCGAGACCGCGGATTGAAAGCTCCGTTATACCGTATTCACTGGGCGTTAGTTGAGAGAATTCCTCATCGTCTGTTATTATCGTTGGTGACGAACTACGGTGTTCGTATGCGAGATTAAATACCGGTGCATCTTTCGGCTGGATATCTGCCAATCGCCCGATTAATTTGTTATGAGTCCGTGACCGAACTTCACCTCGATCAATACAGTCGATTTGATCCTGTGTGCAAGCTATTATCGACGGACACTGGTATATTAACCCGCTAAATCGTTCGAGGGCCCTGTCACGTTTCCGCTGGGGAGTTGTATGATCGTTTTCAATATTCTCGATAACCTCTGCACAGATGTACGCGTCTACAACAGAAGACTCTCTACCATCCAGAAAGGCATCAATACACTCATCAGGCCGACCACCCCCTACGGTGATAGCATGTATCCACGCATTGCTGTCCAGAATTAACATACACCAAAAACTCAATCGTCAGAAGCTGAGTGTGAATGTCTATGTCGAACCGTGACATCAACATCAGGCTGAACCAGATCGGTATTCCAATCAGTATTACTACGGGCCGCTTTGATATCGTCCCAAGCAGCCTCAGCGGTATCAAACTCCTCTATACCGCGCTCGAATAGCCGTCCGTATCGATCATCCATAGTGAACACCTACCCAATGGTGACATTTTGCCACCATTGACTGTCTTACCAGAAACACATTCACTAGAACTAATAAATCTATGCATAACGTAATTCCGGAATGTAGTATTACAATACCACCGTAACATAGGCTTCTATCCGCCGATAATCGCCTCTTTCGCCTTCTGAATCCTCTTGTACTCCTCGACGTCGGGATCGTCGCCGTCAGGATGGACGTCCGCCGACTTCCGGCGAGCGACCGCCTTGACCGTTTCCGCGGAAGCGTCCGGTGCGACCTCGAGGATCTCGTGGGGCTCGCGATCGAAGCCGTTCGACGAGACCGGCGGCGCCGCGATCTCCTCGCCATCGGCGGGCGGCAGTTGGGCGATCTCGTCGATATCCTTCGCCGTCTCGACACCGCACCGTTCGGCGAGTCGGATCCGACGCACCCACAGTGAATCCCACGGGCGTTCTCCCGGTGGCTCTCCCAGCGGTCACAGGCGATCGCCGACTGCTCGCTTGAGTGCGCCTCGAGGTCGCGATAGTAGGCGACCACGCCGACATCGTCGGGAGTGTCAGACTTGTGTGGGATGTTCGGATCGTTCGCGTAGTGTTGTGCTGCCGTCTCGATCTCGACGTCGGTCTTGCCCCAGCGCTCGAGTTCCTCGACGATGGTTGAGCGAGATGTTTCCGGGGTAGGCCTCGCGGTCGTCGGGATCGGTTCTATCGTAGTCTGCAGGCCAGTCGATGTGGTGTGTCTGTGTGCTCATGCAAAGTCACCCAAGCTAGTCGCTTTCGGCTTCCGCTCAGTGTCGATTCGATTCGTTCGGTCCATCGAGATCCCGTAGCCGGCGTTCGCGTAGCCGTGGAGTTCGTCGACCACTGTCTCGTAGGAGCTCACCGACTCCGTCACGTCGGACCGTTCCTGGCATCGCCACGTGTAGTCGTGCGCCCAGAACTCCAGGTCACCGTCCTCGAGCGTGACGAACATCGGGTTTGGGTTGCTCTCGATTCGGATCGCCTTCTCGTCGGGCGCGTCGTAGAGGCGCTCGAGCGCGTTCTCAACTCGCCAGTGAGGATCGGCCTTCTCGGGCTCGGGGATCTCGTCGGACGCGGTTGTGCTCACGCCGACGCACCTCCGGGAATTGGCTTAGTGTTACTTAGTGAATTTGGGGTCAAACCGGCCCCGAGAGACGCTGTGTACGTGCCGTCAGTGGCAGTTTGGTGACCCCCTGTCACCTTTATGGTCGGTGCTTGGAGATGGTCGATCATGGAACCGACCATAATATTAATCGCGCTGAGTGCACTGGGAACCCTGGCAACCATCACCATAGCCGCTGTCACAGTGTACGACTTCGTGACAGACGACGGCTCGGAAGATGGCTTTGACCGCCTCGGGTTGTAGAAGATCATGCCGCACCTCCATCGAACTGTCCGAGCGCGGTCTGGTCTGGATCCTCGTGCTCTGCCTCCGAGACCGGATCCGGTTCCGGGTCGCTCCCGTCGTGGACGACCTTGAGGTAGGCGTCACAGTCCCAGTCCGAGCAGGGGCTGAACGAGGGTGACATCGACTCAATCGGGCCGTGGTAGCCGGCGGTCCACTCGTGGCCACATGCCGGGCAATCGAGATCCGCGCGCTCGTGCATGTTGACCTCGAGGACGTGATCGATACGCTGTTCGCGACGCCGGCGTGTGAGCAACCGGGCGTCCATGGCGATCGTGCTCTCGAGCGACTCAGTCATCGCGACCAACCTCCAATCGATCACTTCCCTTGCCGGCCGAGCGGTTTTTTCTGCGAAACGGCCCCGCGACTTGGTATACATCGTAGGAGTCGCTGATGCCGATAATAGCGTTGATTCCGGGCTTCTTCGCCATCTCGACGGCTTTATCCTTCGCTGTCTCCTCGTCCGGTGCTATTGGGTGGTAGTGGTCTCAACGATCCTCTCCAAGCACATCGTTAGGACTGTAGACACGGATGCCAACTTCCCACTCAGGGTGTTGTTCAGTACCACCCTCAGACATCTACACCACCCCAGTTATTTTTAATGGAAGTCGACGAATATTACACTATGACCAGATCCGAACTTTTGGAATCAATGGCGGCAGATGCAGAGATAGTTGCCATTTTCGTTGGAGCATTCGTTTTATTATGTGTGCTCGCAGTGGGAGTCTGGATCGTGTTTCGGTTGTTGAAGAAATTGGATGGGATTGTTGACTTCAATAATATATCACCGGAGAAATCAGACCGGCGCCGACAGAGATAATTCTCGACGGATAGCTCAGTATTGTCGCTGTAGTTGCTGGATTTAGACATCCCACAACACCTCGGGACACTCGCCGACGTATCGGTCCATGCACTGCCGCGGAGCTTCTCGAGTTCCTGGTCCGTCCAACAGTCCGCGCAGATCTCGAGTGATTCCCACTGGCCCTTGGTCCACACCAGCGGTCGGCCCTGTGCGTCCTTTTCGTCAACGTCGGGCAGTTCCGCGCCACATTGCTTGCAGTGTTCTGGGTCATCGATCTCGAGGCGAGAATTATCGCGACAGGGATTTCTCACGTCCGTCTTGCCGTCGGTCGCGATCTCCGGGTCGTCCTCCAGCCGCCGGTCGAGATCGTCGACGCCATCCTCGACGCCCGGCTCGTCGTTCGCCGCGTAGCGCGTGTGGGCGTGGTGGGTTGTAGTCTCGAGAGACTCGCCAACGGTCGGTGAGTCCGTTCCAGTTGGCTCATCGGCAAAGTCGTCGAGGGTTGCGCTCCCTGCTTTAGACATCAGGATCGTCGCCCCGAGGATCCTCTACATACTTGTAGAGACCGCGGTAGGGTTTTTCAACCCACCCAGCACCGAGAAGCCCCTCAAGCTCCCGGTTGACGTACTGTTTTCTAAGGTCTGTTTCTTCTGTGAACCGCTTTACCGTCGCATAACCCCACGGATCACCGGATCTACGCCCCTCAGTAAGAACTGAAAGTAGCGCTTCCTGTCGATCCGACGGCTCGAAATTTTCGTTTACCATGTCGGAACGGTGTAGTTGTTGTGCCATCCAACTTATGATACATTCTCTAGGACAATAGTTGTTATGATATATGTGTAATTAGATGTTACAACGTAACACCTAATAGGATGGCCCTATGACTATGTAGTATGCGAGGGAGTTCGGCTCAGAACGAAATGGCCGACGGGTGGTCCAACACCCTCGACCTCGCTGGAGATTCCAGCATATGAGCGTACAAACGCCAACCGACGAAAGCGTATCGGAAGAGCAGGACGAACAGAGGCAGGTTACTGCCGAGATATCCGGCAGCTTCTACAAGTGGCTCGGTCGCGACGCCGCCGGTCGCTTCCACCACTACGACAAATCCGAGGATACGGTCTACATCAGCGAGTCAGAGCAAGAACGGTTCCTGCCTGACGGCGCTGGTGTCTTCTGGTTCCGCGTCAGCGACATCGTCCGCGTCGAACACATGGACGACTACGACGGCCTCGACGTCGACGACTGGGAGGTCTTCGTCGCCGATGATCTCGGCTGGGACGCGACGCCGACGAACCTCACGGCGACGATTTTCGGCGCTGTCGAGGGCGATCTCGAACGCGACGGAGGTCACCGATGATATCCGTCGAGTCGATCATGGACACGCCCGACGGTCGCGATGAGGTCGGCACGCCGGACGATATGCTGGCCCACTGCGAGCGCCACGACGTGATCTACCGCGTCGGCGGCAACTGTCTCGAGTGCGAGCGCGAGCACACGGGACGGAAAGCAGACGCCCAAGAACGTGAAGCCGAACGCGAACTCGAGACGCGCCGCGAGGCGAAGGCAGTCGCCGGCCCCGAACACGCAGTCCGGACTGACGGCGGCGAGGAGGTGAGCGAATAATGTCCGACGAGATGATGCGTTGGACGCCCGGCGTGAACTATGAGCCAGATAGCAGGACAGACGTCGAGGACTTCGTGGTCGACTACGGCTACGACGCGATCGACGCTGGCGTCCATCCAAAACAGGTTGCGGCTACGATTCGAGCGGTCGCGGACGAACTCGAAGAACACGCACACGAACGCGAGCAGACCCGTGACGAATCGACGCGGTCCGAACCCGCGGACTTCGGCGGCGAGTCAACTGGGGTACAGGAGCTATAATGGCGGTCGCTCAGTCAAGCGGCCTCGAGGTCATCGACGAGCGGGACTCGGAAGCGCTCACCACGCCCATGACCGTGATGGACGATGCGGGCATGGTCCGGCACACTGACGGGATGTACGAGGTGACGACTGACTCGGGGAGCGAGTACATCGTCGATCTCGATGCGCCTACTGGTGCCCGGTGCCTCTGTCCAGATCACAAGTACAGAGGCGTCGAATGCAAGCACGCGCGGCGTGTGAAGTTCGCCATCGGCGAGCGGGCGATTCCATCGTGGGTCGATCACGACGACGTCGACGACCAGCTGGGCGCGCATGTTGCCTCCGGAAACCCGGTGTGGTCTGAATGAGCGAGTATTCGGTCTGGAAGGTCAGCGACGACGGGTTCACGACCTTTACGGAGGATCCACTATTCGCAGAGTGGTGCGAGATCCGCGGCTGGATGGTCTCGATCGTCTCCTATGAGGTCGATCAAGATGAGTGAAGAACTGACTGGCGAGGACTGCAACGAGTTCGGGATGGCATTGCTCCGAACCAGCGCCGACGACGTGACAAACCCCTACAATGCGCCGGTCGTGACCTGTCCGAACTGTCCGCGAGAGATTCAGGTGGAACGATGAGCTCACGATCCCCGTTCGCGATCGAGTGGACGCCGCCGAACGCCCGCCGCCGGAAGTTCGTCTTCGAGCCACGCCCAACCGGCGGGTATGATCGCGAAGAGTTCGAAGAACGGGACGATGAATGGCGGTTCGTTGGGTCGGAGATCGTCTCGAACGTGAGCCTCGAGACGCCCGGCGGGATCGTGCTGGATACGTCGTAGCTGCTTTTCGCGTTTAGCCGCTGTTCTCGTTGAACTCCTCGAGTCCCTGGCGATCGGGCTGTTCGTCGTTAACCAACATTTCCGAAGCCCCGTTTAGAAATGTTGGTTAAGACGCGTCGCTGTTCTCGAGCATGCCTTCACTCGATCGGTGATCAGTGCTGCCCAGCGTCCAGTTATCGCGCGAGGGGTGTCACAAGTTCCGATCGAGCCAGTCCAAGAATCGCTGGAACTCTTTCATGCCCGCCTGTTCGCCGATCTTCTTGAGCGTCCCTGTCGACACTTCATCGTGTCGAGGTACTGGGACTGTCCGCGCATCCGAATCATGGTCGTCGGGTGGCTCCCAGCGGAGGATAAAGTGATCGCCCTTGATCCGGTCGAGATAAAATGGGCCGTGATTTACGAGGACTTTCATCACGTCGTCGCCAGAATATGTCCGCCTCGACATCTCGAAATCGGGCCTACTGAAATTCCTCTGGCAGTGATTCCCCAGAGACGTTCTTTTCGGGATCGACACCGAGGTCTCGGAGTTCCGCGTCTGTTGGCTCTCGGCCCTCGCCGTTGTAGCCAGCGACCGCTTCGTCGAGGTTTTCGAGCGCTTCCGTTCGCGTCTTGCCCTGGCTGGTGACGCCGGTCGCTTCGTCCGTTGCGACCCACCACTCGCCTTCCTCGGTGAGCGTGATCGTCGTCTCGGGCTCGGGGGCACCGTTCGAGCCAATATCAGTGCTCATAGGCTGTGATATGCTCGGTGGATGGTTAAGCGTTCGGTCGCTTGCTCTCGAGCACCGTTCAGTCCCTCGAGCGGAGTCGGATCGTCGACGGTGTTGCCTGGTCTCTCCCAGCAGGGACATCTCGTGTTGTACGCCCTCCTGATGTTACACGAAGAGGGTGATGCACCGATTCGGACGCGTGACGTGCAGGATCGATACGAAATTATCTGTGGTCGAACTGCAGTTGACTCGCTAGTTCCCCGACGAATGCGTGACCATCTCGGCGAACTCTCGATGTTGGGGATTGCGAGTCGTACAGAGCGGAACAGAGGTGAACTGGGTGGTCGGTACTACGAACGCCCTCGACACGAAACCCGATCTCCTACTCGAAGCTCTCGACGAGACAGTGGACATGGTGGGGTAACCGACGCCGTTCAGCAGCGTCTCGATCTGGACCTCTGATACCCGAAAGACACTGGACACGATGGGGTGTATTCTCCCCACCTGCTGGTGATTTGGACACTGGACGCGGTGGGGTGGCCTGCTACTCTCGAGCTATCCGAGACACTGGACATAGTGGGGTGCAGTTCGATTCGCAGATTATGAGAAGACACTGGACACGGTGGGGTGTGGACACGGATTAGGACTCGAGATCCAGATAGTTGGTAAGCATCACGTTCAACGCTGGATCTCGACCGCTATTCTCGTCGACCGTCTTCTCGCTGTGACAGTCCGCACAGAGCGTCCGGAGGTTCGACTCCTCGAGCGGGTGACTGCCGTCCGCGATCCGTTCGATGTGATCAACTTCCATCATTCGGTGATCGAGGTTGCCTGTTCCAATCGCGTTGCTTGAGTTCGAACGCGTGAATCGAGAGGACGTCATGGAGAAACGACGGAAACGTGGGATGAATGTCTACCTGTTTGAGTTTACTCGTCTGGATTGACCGGGCCTTTGTATTTGGAGGTCACTTCCTCGCCTTCCCGCCACTGCCAGTAGTAGTAGCGATTATCGTTGATTTCTTTGATTGTGATCGTCGCTTTAGCAGGGACATCGTCCGGGAGGTCGTCTGGTCGCTCCTCCACTTTTTCTTGGCCAGCCGACTCCTCGAGACGGCCCTCACGTTCCTTGTGCTCGGCTAGCGCTTCGGCGTACGTTGCAACGTCTCGGAGCTGCTCCGCGCTCGTCTCGTTGAGCGTGTTGACGATCTCCGTTGGGAGGTTCGCCGGTGGGGTCGGGGGTTCGTAGGACATCGGCTACTCTCGTGTTAACCAACACGGCCCACGAATCTATAGTTTTGTTGGTTAATACGATGGAGGCGGTTCTCGCGATTGCTGGATGTAACACTACTCGAAACTTATTTATATTCAAGTTTCGTACTATGTTACACCGTGCTTCGGCGCATCGAACTCGAGGTCCTCGCCACGGTCGACCGCGGCGACACGATCTCCGAACTCGCGACGAAGCTCGACCACAGCGAGAGTTACCTCTCTCGTGCCGTCGCCGACCTCGGCGAGAAGGGGCTCGTCTACACGGAACGCGACGGGCGGCGAAAACGCGTCGTCCCGTCGGATGCTCGCGCCGTCGAACGCTACCAGGACCTCGTCCGCCAGCACTCCCACATCGACTTCCCCGAACTGCTGACGGGCAAGGCACTCGAGGTGCTGTATTACCTTGACCAGCCGCGAACCGTCTCTGAAATCGCCGACCTGAGCGATAACTACCGCAACACGGTCAACCGCGTCCTCAAGCGGTTTCGCGACCGTGGGCTCGTCGGGACGGCCGACGGCCGCTACGAGTTCAACGCCGACTTCGACCGCCTCCACGAGTTCGCCCGTGAACTCGCACACCATCTGCATCGTCAACGCCTCGAAGCCGTCGCCCCGAAGGGCACGATTCTCTGGGAGGACTACGACGAATTCCTCGCCCAGACCGAGACGGAAATCGATGCAGAGGGGTTCCACGAAACCGGTCTTGCTCGATTCGCGGCCTTCGACCTCCAGTTCCTGCTCACCGGCAACCGCTACTACGTCTACTCCGAAGACCTCGACGCAGTCTCGCCGGCGGAGCTCTGCTGTCACACGCTGCTGATCGATGACGGCAGCCGCCACCGCTCGTACTGTCTCCTCCTGCTCAGCCACGTCGACGTCGACGAGGCAGACCTCCGAGAGCAGGCGGCGAAGTATGGCCTCGAAGACGAAATCGACGCCTTGCTGCGCTACCTCGAGACGCACGGCGAGGTCGACGACGACCGGCTCCCGGAGTGGGACGAGTTCCAAAAGCTGGCGGCTGACTACGAGGTGCCACTACCACAATGAGACCAACATTCGGACGTGAGTATATCGGGAACGAATTTCAGCGAATCGGAGACGGGCTATCTGAACCGCTCACGGTCTACCTGATCGGTGGTGGCGCGATGTCGTTACGCGACCTCAAGGGGGCGACGAAAGATATCGACCTGGTCGTCCCGGATGGCGACGCGCACGGCCAGCTGTGGGCCGTCCTGATGGATCTCGGGTATGCGGAGGTCCAGTCGCTGGATCCAGATTACCGGGCGTTGGGCGCGACGAGCTGCGTCGAGAACGACGATGGGTGTCGCCTCGACATCTTCAACCAGCAGGTCGCGAACAAACTTGTGCTCACCGACGGGGTGCAAGAGCGCAGCGAGCCGTTCCTCGACACGGATCGACTGACGGTCCGGCTGGTCAGCAACGAAGATATCTTCCTGTTCAAGGCGATCGCAGGCCGCGACGACGACATCGAGGACATGGATATGCTCGTGCAGGCCGGCCTCGATTACGATGTCGTCCGGGATGAACTCGAAGCCCAGATCGACCGCCTGGGGGACGATCAGTTCGCCACGTTCGCGAACGAGGCCCTGGTCGAACTCGAGGAGCGGTACGGGGTGACCACGCCGATCGAAGCCCGCGTCCAGGAGCTCACGAATAGGTACTACCGGGGGCTCGAAGTCCTCCAGGCACTCGACGAGCCGATAACCGTCGACGAACTGGCCGCCGAACTGGAGCTGGATGCCGACGAGGTTCACGACCGGATCGCGTATCTCTCAACGTTCGACCGGGTCCGTCGGGATGGCGACACAGTCCGTCCCGTGGAGTAGGTTCCTCACAATATCGTCACTTAAATCGGCACCTGATGGCGGCTGTCGTCACAGATGATTCACGGGTTGCGTCAAGCAGGTTTTATCCAGCAAGCCCGAACGGCCGGTATCATGCGGGAATTCGTCTTCACAGTCGAATACGAGAAGGGGGCTGACGGGGTGATGGATCTCTTCATCGACAACCCGGATCTGTATGCCCGGTCGATGGAGATCAGTGCGACCAACGAGGCGGTGTGGGGTATTGAGAAGATCGTCGGCCCCGCTGCTGTCCTCGACCAGTTCGACGACGCACTGGAACGCGTCGCAGATTCTCCGGGCATAACCGGAATGTGTGGGGCACCCGTGACCGAATACGAATACACGATCCTCTCGTCGAATGCGGAATCACGGAAGATTCACTGGCTTCGGCGGGAAGGTGATGGTTCACGGTCGATTCCCTTGGTCGCGGCGAAGCACATCGGCGAGGGGTTGATAATGCGCACGGAGCGACGTGGTGACCAATACCGGTGGCGGATGCTTATCGACGGGACAGTATCAGCGATTCACGAGGAGGTCCGAGCGAATCTGCGAGAGGGGTTGTCACTTACTGTTGAACGACTTGGCACGCCGCCGTGCTTGCTCGAAGACGGTCGCGTCCAGCAAACGCTCACGCCCGAACAGAAGGCAGCACTCGAGGCTGCAATCGAACGTGGGTACTACGAAGAGCCACGGCAGCAATCGGTCGCGGAAATCGCTGAAGACGTCGGTGTGTCACGGTCGACGTTCCAGTACCGTCTCAACCGAGCGGAGGCGTGGCTGGCACAACAGTTCGCCGCCGATTCACTCGACGTCGACCTCGACGTGGATCTCGATCCCGAGGACATCGAGTTCATCCAGTAGAAAGCACGTCGAACTCCTCGACGGTTGGAATATGTCGAAGTAAATCCCACCCCGACGGCTCTCGTAGGCCCGGGTATGGCAACGACTGGTGCGAGTGTTCAGCTGATTCGAAACGCGACTGTCCTCCTGGACGTCGGTGACACGACGTTCCTCGTGGATCCGATGTTCACACCGCAGGGCGAGAATCCGACGGTGACAGACAACCCGGCAGTTCCGGAGTTCCTCACCACGGCGAATCAGGACCGGAATCCGCTTGTTCCGCTGCCTGACGTTGACCTCACCTACGACGCTGTGGTCGTTACGCACCGCCACCCCGACCACTGGGACGAGGCGGCCAGAGAGGAACTCGATGCCGACGTGCCGCTGTTCTGTCAGCCCCAGGGGGCCGACGCCTTCACTGACGAGGGCTTCACTGATGTTCGCCCCGTCGACGACGAAACCACCTTCGAGGGGGTCACTATCCACCGGACGCCGGGCCAGCACGGGCACGGCGAGCTCGCCGAGGGAATGGGTCCGGTTTCGGGCTTCGTTTTCGAGGGCGACGAGACAGTGTATGTCGCCGGGGACACGATCTGGTACGAGCCGGTCGAAGAGACACTTGACCAGTACGAACCCGATCTGGTGGTTCTCAACGGCGGCGAAGCGCAGTTCGATCAGGACGAGCCCATCACGATGGGGGTCGACGACATCAACGCTGTCCGCGAGGCCACTGACGCCGAAATAGTGGTCGTCCATATGGAGGCAATCAACCATTGCTTGCTGTCGCGAGAGGAACTGCGGGCAGAGACAGAAGATGTACACGTCCCCGAGGACGGCGAGCGGTTCAGTCTATAACGCGGGAACGCCCGCCTACAACTGTCCCGTGTTGTAACCACTGGTTCGGGGTGGTTACTTCGCTAGCTCAGCTGGGAGTCGGCCATCCGGTCGGGGAACACGGCCTCGTTTGATCTCGTGATCGACGCGACGCAGGTGTTTGCAGCCGCCTTCGGGTGAGCGCTGCTGCCAGTCGAGACAGGTACACGATTCGTCGATGACGTCGACTTCGTACCTGTTGCCGGACGCGGACTGCACCTCGTAGCGGCCACCTTTCGAGAGGAACGAGACGTCCATCGCTTCGGCGACGGAACGCTTCGTGCGGGGCTCGAGATCGTCCTTCGACTGTGCGTTCTCGTCAACCACCAGTCGGTCGCGAACGTCGCCCGTTCGGCCACCATCCGGAGCGACGGATTCCGCAGGGCCACTGAGCCGCTCGTGGAGCAGTTCCTCCACCGGATGGCCTTCCGGCCACAGGTAGTGGACTTCGCGGCGCTCGCGATGGTCGTAGGAGCCGCACGCCGCTGCGCTCCCGGTCCACACTCGCCAGGCACCCAGCGCGGCCATCACGTCGACGATGTTGCGGGGAACCGTCTGGTGGTCGTCTGGGAAGAACACCCGGAAGCGGGTACACGCCTCCTGCGGCGGGACGGTCTCCCACCAGTCTTCGCTGGAGCCCCAGCTATCAAACATTGCCTCATCGCTCCCGTAGCCGACGGTCACGCCGTCGACCGGCGTCCAGTCCTCCGGGAGGTGATCCCCCTCTCCTTCAAGCACCCGGAGAACGGCGTATCGGAGGTATTCGTGGGCTTGGTTGTCTGTCGTACGAGCGACCTGGTCGTGCTGCTCGGCAACGTGCTCGGCTTCCTCAAGGACCGTCGTGAGATAGGGTTCCGTCATCATTCGACGGAGGTCTGAATGCGCCTCCGCCCCTCGGCGGGCGCTGAAAAACTTAACCAACAGAACGGAAGGAACCCATCACTCTGTTGGTTAACTGAGTGAGGACGGAGATTGGTCCTCGAGAACGTCGATGAGCTCCTCTGCCGTTCGACTAATCCGTCCGAGGCGCTCGCGAACGGCCTCGGGATCTTCCGACTCCCACGCAGCGAGGTAGAACGCCGACCCACTAGTGTCGAGCCCGCAGTACCGCCCGACGACATATGCGACGGCTTCGGCCTCGACTTCGCGTTTCGCCCGCTCGGTGTCGTCGTCGACGTCGAAGTGGAGCAGAGCGTGGGCGTATTCGTGAATTAGCGTCCGCGCGAGGTCGGCCTCGTTCTCCCGATCACACACCTCGACGAGCGGCTGAACGTCGACGAGGCTCAGCTGCTCGCAGATACCCTTCGCCTCGCCGTGGGTCCATTCCTCGGCTGGAACGATCCGCACCGTCACGCCGAGGTCGTCAGCGGCGGCAGTCAACTGCTCAACGAGGTCACCGGCGTCCCCGGTTGCTTCTGTGTCCAGGTCGGGAAGCGGCTCGCCCTCGGTCTGGGAGATGTCGAACACCGGCGCGGGCTTGAACCCGACCAGGCCCTCGGACCACTCCTCGGGCGATGTCTCATCGTAGTCACAGTCACTATCCTCGTGATAGCTCGGCGAATTCTCTCACTCCGGGCACTGCTTGGTGATGATCGGCGCCCAGATCCAGATGGCCGACTCACCCTCCTTGACGTGGCGGTCGAACTTCTCCTGCCACGTCCGGTAGCCCGCCACCCGGCTCGCCTCGGGACACTGCCGCTTGATGAGGAGCGTGTTCCGGTAGGAGTAGTCGTAGAAACGACTCTGGACGTCCAGCCACTCCTGGAACTCCGCGCTGGCTTGCGCGTCGTCGACGCCGGCGACGAGCTCGTCGATCCACTGTTCGATGGTACTGTTCATCTCGTCTGATCGCGTGTCGGTCTGGTCGAAGGAGACCGACGATTCTCTGGTCGTAGACATCGTGTTCACCGAATCGAATTTACAGCGACTGCGTCTGTTCAGACCGCGCCGCACCCCTCAGGGGCGTCCAAAAAACCGCTCTGTCGGTCAGCGGAGCTCGTGACGTTCGTCCGCAAAGCCGACCGTAACGAGGTACTCGAGGAACTCGTCGAACCGCTCGACGTCGCTAGGAGTGTCGGTCGCAAGGTGATGCGCCCACTCAATGGCCCACTGGAAGGCGGGATCCGTGCCGCCCTTGCCGTGTAGATACCACCAGCGAGCCGCTTTGAGAACCACTATGGGATTCGTCGGCGGCTGCTCACCGGCGAGCCCATGGGTGATAGACTCGATTTCGTCAGGGACATCGGCGGGATTGATCTCCTCTGATTGCGTGTTTGCGATATCGACTGGGATGTCGTCGATCGAGACGTTGTCGGGACTCTGTTGTTGACTCACAGGCAGTTACCTCTGAGGACTCTTGATGGAGCCCTCGCCCTCTCTGGGGCGTGAAAAACCAGCACGCGGATTTCTATACTAGTAATTGGTTTTCAAAGCTGTATTGGATATGGTACATGTAATCTGACGCCCTGAGGAATCCCGTCCCTTGCGCCTGCCTGTCTGGGGTGGCACACTCTTTCTCGGCAAGTGTTATGGGACCAGACTAAGACAGAGAATTTATGGCTGAATTATTGGTTTTCACGTTTCTCGCCTCTATCGTTGCCGTCTATTCTATACTTCCTCGACACCGCCAACTCCGTGTTCGATACAATCTATGGACGAAGCCCAGATTCGCGTATATCTTGATCGCCTTCCTGGTGATTATCGGATCGTATTGGCTCTCAATCTATTTGGAGAGTCTTGAGGCGGCCAGCGTACCGGTTAGCTATGGGGTTGGTTCTGTGGAGGTCACCCCGCTGCTGGTTGAATCTCTCCAATTAGTTGCCGTGCTAGGGATTGTCGGATTGTTCTTGGGGGTCTTTCTGAAGTCATCTATCAGGGTGAAGAACGAAGAGAAAATAGTGTCTATTCTTCGTGATCTGAATAATCAGGGCGATTATAGCACACTAGTCAATCTCATTCAGAACCATTATCGGCCTCTTGTTCACCACCCGGAGGAACCACAGAGGCAGCCCAGTTTAGCAGAGGTTTACGCGCGAGAACTGAGAGAGGAGGTGGAAGATGAGCCTGATTCACTGAGAGAGAGGGTAATCCGGTGGTACCGGGCTCAATACTATGTTCAGCTGGTTAATTATTGGTTGATAGATACTGCTCCGGAGGCGTCGTCCTACACTGAAACCCTGTTTCTTGATCCAGAATTCAGTGCGCAGTATCCGGTGATCGACCCCGATCTTGGAGTAAAATTGATTCGTGATGATTCTCTGGAGGGCTTTCAAAGACGGAACGCTGTTCATCGATATCTTCGCACGTTGGTAAAGACCGAGAACAGTCTCCTGTATCGGGATCTGCAGAATAACACCAGCACAGACGGAATGTATCGATACAAAATCGAGGAAGATAATCGGCTCATTCACGCCTTGTTTTCGGATATGGATCGAGTTGAGGACTTAGATATATACAAGCCGGTCGGTGATGCCGTCCGGGATATAATTGTAGATCAGCGCAGGCAAGAATTCGACGAGTACAATGATCAAAGTCTAACTGATACGAGAATCTCAGACGACCATATTTTTCGAGATCCGGTGTTCATCGGCATCCAGTTTTTCGACGTGCTGGTGAAAGAGGCGTTCCATCAGAAGGTTTCGTGGCATGTGTGGCTCTCTTACTATGAGACGTTCACCCAAGAGATCTGCCGGAACTACGAAATAACGGAGTACAGTGACCCAGATGCTTCAGTGCCAAACGACTACTCTCGGCTCCTGAACGAGATGGTCGGGAATATGTGTGACTGGATGCGGATGATGCAGGCAGAGGTGGTCTCACGAACCAGCGATACCGAAGCTTGTGATGTGCCACTACACGCACCTGAAGAGGCAGCGACGTCCGCCGCCCGGACCTCCACAGATAAAGACAAGAGTTCAGTTTCTAGTGAAACCGCCAGTATCGAGGACGAAACGGGTGATACGGACGTATTTGAAAAGTTCCTCACAATTCGGAGCTCATACACTGGGCGTGATTCTGCCAGCATCCCCAAGATGACCGGAATCATCTTGGTATCGTGCAACGTGGAGATACTGACCACCAGCGAAATCCCGGATCGGTTCAAACGAGACATTACGGAGAGAATCCTCCTGACCGGGGTCGAACTCCGAAACCATGGGGAGGGGTCGTTGCCGTGGGAATACAGTGAGCTGTTGCTCGCAAATATTGAAGAGCGGCTCACGGGTAGACGAGCGAACCCACAGTATGCGGAGCAGTTACAAGATGTCTATGCGGACATCCGAGACGAGGTATTCCTCGAAGAGGATGTCGGCGTGGATTTCGTCGACAGGTTAGACGAGCTGATTGGACATCCCTAACCACATTGGAGGCCACTCTCCGATCGCATCTATCAGCGTCAAAACGTGAATTCACGGTGGTGACAGGTAGACGCTCTGCTCGCCGGCGATTTCATACAGGTTGTACTGGTGACTGAAGTAGCACTCGTAGCTGCAGTATCCACAGATTGCGCCTGTATCGTATTCGGAGACGTATGGGCCGCGGCGAGTTCGCCAGACGTTCGCCCCGCACTCGGTACAGGCGGCGTCTCCAAGACCGGCAGGACTCGGCCCCTCGTACTCGACGCCGAAGCCGCCCGCGAACAGCTGAGGAACTACAGCAATTCCCGGTAGCGGTGATTCGCTAGGAGAATAGAATGCCCCTCGCTTCCGGTTTGGTGGTTTAGTCGAGTAGTCCGGGTTCGGAAAGCCGGTCCCGCACATGGATGAGAGCTTGCTGTGTCTCGTCCGTTTCTGTCCCACCAGTAATGAAGAGCTTGCCACTGCCGAAGAGGATGACGACGACGTCCAGAAAATCACCACAGAAACCACCCTCGAAAATCATTACGTCACATATAGCTTCGAAAAACCCCAAGACCTCGGGCTAATTCAAGTGGAAAACCCAGCGGAATGGTCGAACGCGTCATCGACGGCCAGAAACGGGTGTCCCAAGCACCCAAACGGGGGAATCACCAAGAAAGCAGAACAGTACCTCAAACAGACCGAACAGGAATCCCCGGACAACTACGGAAACTTGAGCCACACTCGTAGAGAGAGCCCACGCCTCGAAAACCAAGTTCAAGAACTGGAGCAGAAATTCGAGGTATTCCGGAACCAGATTCAGCAACGGCTCTGACTAGATTTGTGTTTAGTCCCAACTATGAAAGTCGGTCTCTACGGTCCCAGTGAATTCTCCTTCATCGTTCAAATAGTACACTGCCCTGATCTGTGACTTACCCATCTGATTCCCGCCCATACCGGTCGAGATAACACGTTTTTCTCCCTGGACAGGCCAAACGATCTCCAAACCCTCCGCCTCCAATTCATCTAGGATAGTATCGCTCGCACCAATCATCGACATAGAATTAATTCTATCATGAACTCCCTGTGCTTCAGAAATATCAGCTACACAAACAGGGTCGGAACCCGATTGAGTGAACTGCATGGTGCCTACGTTCCATTCGAGATCAAGTAAATCGGCGAGATAGGGGGATGGGGCATACATTCCGTACTTATCATTTATCGAGCAGTCGTATTCTGCCTCCCAGAAAAGGTCGATTGCCGTATGCTCGATATCAACCGGACTTCCGATTATTATTGAGCTGTCTCCTTCCCATCGATCCTCAACTATGGGATGCCACGGATACTCGCCTCTGAAAACCTGCGTCAGAGTTGGAAGAGAACCCAGCGTACTTCTCATCTCATCACTCTTCACCCACTCCTCTTTAATCCAATCAACCAACTCTTGTTTATCCTCCTGATCGACAATCACCGGATCAATTCGGCAGAACACGTCCCGCTCAATTTCCGAATCATTACCCTCCTCTGCTTTCCACTTGTACATTCCGTACAGCGGGACCCATCCTTCCCCATCGACAGAAATATCCAGCATCGAATCCACCGGAGGGAACCCATCGTGATTTTGAATCCACTCTTCAATCGGCTCCTCCTCAATGCGGCAATTATACTCAACCACATCATCGAGAGATAGCTCAGCGTCAAGTTCGGGGTCCAATACTGAGGGATCGATATTTCTATCCCATTGAACCCAAGGCCCGTTGTATGGCTCTTCTCTGGATGAATCAGCGATTTCGCAATTGTCGATAACCCAGGCGATCAACTCGTGATAAGCAATCCACTGGTATTTTTTACTGAATTTCTCCGGCTTCCTCGTTCCTCTACCATGATTCGACCATCGATTCAGGTAATGGTCAAACTCGCCAAAGAGATCTGGATCCCAACCAAGTTCGAATACACGCTTTGTAATCCAACGTAACGCCTCCTCACCCGAGATGTCATACCCATGAACGTGGGAACTGTCGTGGTTAGTGTCCAGAACATATCGGGCAAAGTCACTGCGTCCATCTCCCTCGAACCCTGAACCAGCTAAGCCATACCAAAAATTGGCCTCGACCTCATAATCAGCATCTTCCAACCGCTCCGTGACCAAATCCTCTAACTCCTCAGAATCCGGTATATCGATACTGAATGAACTATTGTAGGGCGGCCTAACCCTTTCAATGTCGACCTCAAAATCCCTGTCCAGACTAACAGCAGCCTCAATAATTCCACGCGCATAATCCCGAGATAACACATTAGGTACTGGGTTTCCGTTTTCAAACTCTGATTCATAAACAAGCTCTGCAACTTCGGCCGCCGATTCTTGCTGCCTGTTCCTGAGAACCCCGCCGTAAGCTGCTGCGTAAACCCGCTCCAGAATATACGGATCATTCACCTCTTGGAATCGTTCAATCAGATCAATGTACACCCGCAGGTCAGACCCTACCACATTGACCAGTGACTTGGTTGCTCGATCCCGGACATATCGATTCGGACAAGAGAAAAACCAAGATAAAGAGATCGACATCAGTCTCTTCAATTCCTCTGATTCTACTGACTCATGCTCCAAAGAGAACCCCCAATTGATGAGCCGAAAGACTTCGGAGGTCTCCTCATCAAACTCTTCATGAAGAAACTTCGACCAGTTGTTATCGCGTCCAGCAATTGGCTGATCCCACAGCACTTCATGAAGGTACTCCGCATTCAGTGGATGCTCAGTGCTTGTCGCCAAAGTAAGAAGAACTCGCCATAACTCATTTACCTCATCAAGAAGTTGGATCTCACTCCACAGATAATCGTGAACCTCCTCCCTTAATTCGCCCTCTGGAGTAGTTAGCGAATCTGGGTCCCGCCAACCCAAGCTCTTGATCACAGGCTTCAGAATCTCACTCAATTCAACTAAGTCAAAAAGCTCTACATCATGCTGCTCAGGCAGATGAACCGCAAACGCCTGAATCAGGCCAGTGTACAAATCTGGGTTGTCGAATAACTCCTGCAATTCATCATTCTCGGAGAAATCACGTTCAAGATCTTCATCTACGTATAAATCGAGGTACTGCTGAGCAAGTTTATGGTCGGCAAATTTGTCATAAGAAAACCTCACAGATTCCCCGTTATCCTCGTTGAATGAAGCTACTTCAGAAATCACTCCTTCGCTCAACAGATGCCGATAGAGACTCTCAGAGTAGGATCGGCCAGGTAGCAGATCATCAACAATCTCTTTGGCATCTTGCTTCGGCAACCGCTTTGTTCCATTACCACGCTCAGCCATCTCCCGGGCCAAGTCATCAACTGCCTGCTGAACCTTGTTCACACCCGGATCGTAGTCCAACTCTCGCCAGAGTCGTTCATGCACACCATCAATATATCCCTCGAAAATCTCAGTCAACCCTTCCGAACCGTGTGAAACCCGACTCTTTCCTTTTCTTTCCAGATTTTCACAGAACAACTTCAGAAACAGCGGTACCTGAAACTCGCGCTTAAGAACGGGAATCGAAGAGTGCTCAATACCATGAGCATCAAAGAAGGTGCGGACCGCCTCATACTCGACTTTACTAAATCCGCCATGCCAAGCTTCTACCAACTGGTCTTCGCCTATGGCGTCCGGCAAGACCAAATCCTCATAACCAGACCTGCAACTCACACAAATCCCAACATACGGATACTCCTGTAATTTCCGTAATACGCCGGGGAGGCGCTTAGGCCAAATTCTCGGGTTCGGGCTCTCATTAAGTGCGTCAATCAAAATCAGAGAACGAACACCGCAAGATTCACCAAGTGAATTGAGAGCTCCCAAGAAATCGTCTGTCGTACAATTCAACCCGAACCGGTCAATAATCTGCGTCCAAATATCCTGGTCCGCGAAATTCTCACCAAGAAGGAAGACCGTAGGATAGCCTTCCTCAACACGAGACCGGGCCACGTTACAAAGCGTATGAGTCTTCCCAATGCCAGCGTCTCCAAGCAGTTTCAACCCAGAAGCCTCAGCTACCCGTAGCTCCCGGCTTTCCACGAAATTTTGGAGATTATATATCTCAGTTCGTACCTGCCGGAAGTGATATAGAATATGATTTCCAGGATCTTCCATCGACGCTTCTTCGTCTTTCTGCCTAAGACCGGGCTCTAAATCTTGGATACTCTCCTCAGCCTGGTCAAGAGCCTGTTGAAGGTCATCAAATGGAATCCTCGCAGACACCTCGTCTATACTCTCAAGGACTTCCGGAATCTTGTCTACGGCCTCACGCAAATCCTGGAAAGCATCTTTATCAACATCCTTCAGAATTGAATTGTACCGCTCAGTAAACAGGCTGGATGCCTCTTCATCAAGGTCATCCAACCGGCTTTGAACACTTGCATCAAATTCATCCGTCCGTCCCAAAGGTTCGAAAATGCCGGAATTACCCGTATCAACGTGCAGCTCAGGATTATACCGGTCTTTAGCGTTCGAAATAGTGACCTCTACTTCCGTCTCAAATTTAGAATCCGTTAACTGGAGCTCAGTCAGAAGCTGATCAGAGAGCTCCGTCGGAGAGGTAGACATCGCCTCCTGCTCTTTCTTCCACCGTTCAAGCTCCTCAATAGGATAGTCTTCCGGGTTCTTGTCGATATGGGTATGATGAGTTGGACATAGAAGAATGAGATTAGAATATTCATCAATCTCCTCATCGCTTAGACTAGGGTCGTATCGCGGCCCTCCCTCACTTTGAGCACGGATATGGCAGATTTCACCGACCACTGTCTCCGTCTCAATATCCACGACCTCATTCTCACAGTCAGGATACCCACATTGATTCCCTGACGCTGCCCAGAGCTTCTTTAATGTAGACTGCTTGTAACTCACTCTGTCGTGCATTTGGACTCTACTAATAAAAAATTACTACCGACAGGCTTCCAACCGGGGTAGGCGGGAAGAGAAAAGAGCAGAACAAGCCGGCCAATCTACTTTTTCCCTGAATAAATTCTTTGACGAACTGGCAGAAGAGATTGCAGAGTTAATTTGGGAAAAGTAGTTCATACAGGGACAGGCTGGGCTGCCGCAGAATCATACGTCTGTCTGGTACGGTTCGTCCTTGGCCTCCTGTACGTCTTCGTCCTGTTCGATTTCTGAACCTGTTCGGTCCTTGTTTCGAGATGCGATGTCTTTCAAGGAGTCTCTTTGTTCGTCGAACCCGTCACGGAGCTTGGACAGGCCGTTGCTCAATCCGCGTGCAAACCGCTTGCCTTTGGACGTAATGCTGAAGCGGTGTGGCTCTTCGTCCTCGTCAACCTCTGCCAGATCTAAGTCCTCGTAGGCCTGCATTCGGCTGGAGAATCCAGGGTCGAGAGGGCCGTGCTCTTCTCTCCTGAACGCCCAGTCCTCAGAGCTTGATTCGGAGTTCCGGTACTGGTAGAGAGACTTGTGAAACTTCAGCCGTCCCTCAATTTCCCCATCGAAGTCGGCCAGCATCATCAATCGGGGATGGAATACCCCGTCTTCATCGGTCATAGGTAATCACCTAAAGTCATTTGAAGCGGCGAACGCTGCAGGACTTCTACCTTGTTGAACTCTGAATCCAAGTCCTGATTAGATGTTGTGACAATCAACTGCTGGTCCAGGCCAGTGATGTAGTCTATTGCAGCTTCCCGGTTTTCTTCTTCCTGAAGGTTCGAAAGTGGTTCGTCCAGCACGATCGTTTCCCACTGGGTAACATCGTTTTCGACAGCAAACCGGCTTAGTGTACAGACGAAGGAGATGTTCAGTAGTTGTAGTTCGGATCCGCTGAGATTGCCGCCTCGATCGTATTCTCGGAGACTATTCCTGCCTGGGAACTGCACCCGTCCTTCCTCATTGACGCTGATTTCTAGGTCTAGGTTAGAGTTCATCTCGTTATACGCTTCTTCCCACGCATCACTGAACTCCAGAATACCGGCATCAAGGCTTTCTTCAGTCAACTCCTCAACCCGCTCTGACGCAGCGTCCATCCGAAACAGGTTGCGGCCGCGCTTCGAGCGGCCGCGGACGAATTCGAAGAACACGCACACGAACAGACTCGTGACGAACCGACGCGCTCCGAACCCGCGGACTTCGGCGGCGGCGAGTCAACCGGGGTGCTGGAGCTATAATGGCGGTCGCTCAGTCAACCGGCCTCGAGGTCATCGACGAGCGGGACTCGGAAGCGCTCACCACGCCCATGACCGTGATGGACGATGCGGGCATGGTCTGGGACGCTGACGGGATGTACGAGGTGACGACTGACTCGGGGAGCGAGTACATCGTCGATCGCGACGACGTCGTCGGTAAGGGTCGCCATCGCGGCGTCGATCTTCTCGCCAGTGAGATGCCAGCACGCCGCTGCATCGTCGCACTCCAGTTGTGAGACCACCTGATTCCGGAACGCGATGTAGTGGTCACGGGCGAACTGCTCATCGTCGTAGTAGTCGAGAAGGAGCGCGCACGCAAGTTGGGCGGGCCCGCTACCACTGTACCCCCACTCGAACCCGCTTGGACTGTGGTTGACGATGTCCAGACTGCGCTCGAGGGGAGTCGCCGATGCTCCGAGAGGTTCAGCACGACGGCTTGGCCGTCGACGCGGAAGCCGACGTACTCGACTGCGTCTCGGTGAGACTGACCGGGCGATGCGACTGGAACCGATTCCGAACTTGCTACAGGTACATTCCTGTTCATTCGTTGCTCGCGGGCGGTTCGGTGACCCCCGCACCCCTCTCAGGGGTTCCACAAACAGGACGGCGTAGCGTTCGGCAACGTATTTGGCAGTTGCAACGTACTGTCCACATAATTGAGGATGGCTGTACTGGACGATCTCTTGGGGTTCGAGTTTGAGGACGTGATGGAGGACGTGTTCCGCAACCTCGGCTACCAGAACTATCCGTTTCGAGGGAAACACGTCATAAAGAAGCAACTTCACCGAGCAAATAGCGCCGCAACACAGCTAAAACAGCAATTATCAATGTAGCAGAGCTCTGGTTATCATATGACCGATGTTGATATCGATGAAGTAAAGCCACACATTCGTGAGGCCGCACAGGAATTTATTGAAAGCGTAGCCGAGGATGTCGTATCAGAGGGGTATCGTATTCCTGAGAAGGAAATATTGTTGAGCAACGAATCGACGCCTGATGTACACCAGATCTCTGTTCCCAGAGAACTGATTACATTGTATTCGAACCGCCAAGACGAATTCTTCAGGGACGTCGCGGAATGGCTAATTGACTCTGGAAATGCATTTCCGAAGGATGATTCTATTGACGATGAGGAGATCCCCACCACGGTCCTCGGAGATCCTGCTGATCTACCCTCAGAACGGGAGTCACGAGTTCTTCACCATGAGAATGTTGTTTTCAACTTTGCCGGAGATGTGTTGAACTACGTTGGTGATGTCGAATTTGATGAAAAGGCATTCAATGTAGCATTCGAGAACGAATTTCGACCCAACTACGAAACTGGTCTACGCAGTTACGAGATCATCATTCCGCTAATTAACTTTACTGGGCCGAGGGGATTTGATTCGGATGAAAATATCCCACTGAACTCTGATATCGAGATTCACCACCGAGGAACATATCACCGGGTAGATTCAGTATCTCTCTCTACGCTAAACGAGGACACTGCAAATGCACTGAGAACATTTGAATATAACTACCGTCATCGGAATCCCTCCGATTTGATTCATTCTGGTCAATGGGTTATCCACGCAGAAGTAAGTTCATCAACCGATAATACTGCTATCCCACATGAGATGATGGACGCACCAGGGGAACAACTGGGAAAACGGATTGTTACGGCTCTCCGACTTTTCGGGCCAAAAAAAGGGTCTGTCGGATTCGATCGAGCGTTTGAGGTTTCGTCCGGGTGGCAAACGTATCGCCTTGGTATTCCCGAGGTTCTTGGTCTTGATGAGGGTGAACGAGAACCATCACTTTCGCGGGAAAGTTACTCTCTAACAGAAGACGATCAAGAGGACTTTCAAAATTTGTGGTCCCAGCTATGTAGTGACATCCGGCTGGACCCCGAGTACGAACTCTCAACCTCACTTCGGCGTTTCAATGAAATGTACGTGAAGCCATACCCAGGTGATAGATTGCTTGACTGTATGATTGCGTGTGAGGGGCTACTTCTTCGAGGGCCGCACCCGGGAACCAAGAGATCTCGAATGAGCCTGAGAGCAAGTCTCTTACTCGATGAGTTTGCAGGAATTGATAGACAAGAGGCGAGAGAGCGCATTAAAACGGCGTATGAACATCGTGGCAAGCTGGTTCATGAGGACGAATACCTTACTGATATCTTGAACCCCGGTGTTGACCGAGACTCTCAGTCGTTTGTACATCCCGAAGAATATCTCACCCAGCTCCGGGAACTTCTCGCTAATGTTATCTTAGCTTATCTAAGAGCCACATCCAATGACTACTCTGTATCCGAGTTGAATCAAGAGTTGGATAACGCACTACGAGATGCTTCCTTCACCCTAGGCGAATTATAAGGAATCGGTCGATTCTCAGCCGATTAAATTTCCAGTCTAGTTCAGTGGAGGATGATTTCCATATTTCTACCTATAGTATAAATCAAGGAATTATATTTGCGACAACTACTAACCGTGCTCTACGCCAGGTGCGACACCTCTGATGGTTCTTCGACGTCGTCGAACTCGCCTCGGTCGACAGGCTCCCAGTCCTCACCGGGTTCCGGGCTCCACCAGTCAGCCTCGTAGGCGCCCGGTGCGCCGAGGATCTTCACGCGCGCCGACCCATCAGGCAGGTCGCGTCGCAGTTTCTCGTCGACGTGAAGGTTCCAGGTCGTGCTTGTATCGAAGCAGGCGAGAACGGCCTCCTCGTAGCCGCGTGTCTCTCGGGACTCTTGGAGTTCGACTTGGGTGTTGCAGTTCTTGCAGAACACCCCCTCGAAGGGGATGTGGGTGAACACTTCCTGCCCGCAGACGGGGCACCAGAGGAACTCGAACAGTGCCTCGCTGTGTCGGTCAAGTACTTCAAGGGTCATTGGTTGACTAACCCGGTCGTACCGGGCCACCCCTTGTGCCCGGCTGAAAAACAGCGCCTGGCGCTCACCCTCTCACCGTTCGGCGCCGTAGACGATGCGTGAGGGGGCTTCGTACCCACAGTCGGGGCAGTCCGTACCACCGCTGGACCTTCGCCCCCTCTGCAGCCTTCTCGCCGACGCGAACGTCGTCGTTCGGACACTCCGGACAGCTAAGGTCCGGAGCGAGCCGCTCCCGGAGCTCGTCACGGAATGACTTCGCGTCCTTCGTCTCGTACCCCCGCGACCAGACCGGATAGCCGTCGACGAGGATGGCTCCACGCCACTTGTACCGGTATGAGTCCGGCGCTCGATGCAGGACGGCTCGCGCACTGGTCTCGGTGTTTCGATACGCGAGTGCCGGCGAGCGGCTCTCACGTCGCCAGTTAGTGATTCTGGGCATTGGTTAGAAGTGGACGTCAGCGGGCACGATCCAGAGCTCTTCACTCTCCTCGAGGAGTCGATCCAGCTGTCCACGGTGGCGAATGCCGGTTCCGTGTTCGGTGTACAGGAAGATCGTCGGGCCGTCGTACGCACCGACCTGATGGAAGGCGTGCCGGGCGAGGTCCTCGCCGCGCATGATCTCTTCGTCGGAGAGCTCGTCGATGGCCTCTTTCACCCGGTCGAGATTGCGCTCGAACTCTTCCTTCGTCGCCTCCCAGCCACGCTCGAGCAGGTCTTCGCCGTCATCAGAGTCGACGGGGGCTGTAGTCGGGAGCTCACCCCATCGCGCCTTCCCCGCAACGGACGTGTCCTCCTCGTCGAACGTGACGTAGTAGTCGTAGACGGCGCCGGCGTGTGGGTCCGCACCGACCAGACGGTCGAACACCGTCTTTCCGGTGGCCAGCGCGTCGCCGTGGGTCGATTCCTCTACTAGTGTGTATATGACCATATGCATCTCGAACACCTCGAAACGCCGACGCACCGGGGGTCGCTGCTCGCTCCAGCTGCGCCGGCACCCATCGCCGGCGCTCGAAAAACCTGCTCGTGACGGTGGATTCTCAGGCCTCGTCCGCTCGTTCGACAGTGATGGTCAGGTCGGCCGATTCGTAGTCAGCCTCGAAGTTGACGACGAATGCGTCTGTCTTATAGGCGGCGTGGTAGGCGCGGTGGCGTTCGATCGAGCCAGTCGCCTTGAAGTGGAAGAAAGCGGCCGCCGTGTAGGGCTTGCCCTGTGTTTCGACCTGCGACTCGACGGATGCGGGGAGTGCGATTTGGGGCGTCTCCGTGTCGATACTCGCAGCGAACTCCTTCGCTTCCTCGACGGTTGCTTGCGAATGTGCCGGTGTCTCGCCGGTGAGCACGTTCACCGGGGTTTCTGTCTCGTCGGTGAACAGGACGTCTTTGAAGGTGTGTGTCCCGAGGATCGCCTCGAGATCCAACTCGCAGTCGTGAAACGGGTCGTCGTCTGAGGTCATCGAATCACGAGCCTATGGTGGGGCTCACCCATTCTGACCCCTGAAAAACAGGACCTGCCACGAAGCAGATCGAACTAGGAGTGGTTCAGGCTCGCCTTCTCGAAGGGTGACTCTCCGGTCGGAATGAGCAGCTCCTGTCGGTCTCCGACTCGCTCGGCCAGCTTCCGTTTCAGGTACTGTCTCGCCGTCGACGGCGTGAAGACGCCCTTGTCGAGCATGTCGCCGACGACGTCTTTGAGGGCCGCGAACTGGCCCTGCAGGTGGCCGTCGCCGACCGGCTCGCCGTCGTACCAGCGCACCGTCGCGAGCGCGCCGTTCCCGACCGTCTCTCCCTGTTCGACCGTCTCCGAGTCGTACTGGAGCCCGAACCACAGCGTCCGGTAGGCGGTCACCTCGAACGTCGTCGACACCACGAAGAACGCCTCGTGGTGGAGGTAGTCGAGATGGTCCGCGACGATCTCGTCGAGGGTGAGCCCGGTGGCGCGGGGCTTCGGTTCGACGACCGTCGACGGTCGATCCTCGCCGGCGAGGTAGCCGTCGACCGCATCTGCCTCGAGGCCATCGGCCAGTTCCGCCAGCAGCTGTTTCGCCCACTTGGAGTCGGTGTCGTCGCCACCGAACGGCGACTCAGCCGAGATTCGGTGCTTGAGCTTCAGGTTCGCTGCGCCCCAATGGCTGTAGTGGAGCGTGTACTGTCCGTCTGTGCGTTCATACGCAACGAGTGCGCGGTGTCCCATCGAGCAATCACCTCACGGGGCGACCGCGACTGGACCGCCCCGCACCCCTCCCGGGGGACGAACAACGCTACCAGTAGTTGCTATCGAGGCTTCTTTATTCGGGATGAGTAGTGAATTCGGGGCGGCTAAATCGGTAAGTAGAATTGCTTAGTTATTTGAACGAAGTCAGTGTAAATGCGTGTATGGACATTGACGCCGGCGAGTTCAAGAAGAACATAGAGAAGGCGTTAGAGGAGCAGTCAGGGCTCCGGATGAACGAGCAGAATGAGATCCCGCTCGAGCAATTGTTCACAGAGGAGTTCATGCAGCTGTACACAGAATTCGACTCTTTCGAAGCGTTGCTTGAGGCAAGTCAATGGGATGTTGAGGACGAGGACGATTTCGAGGGCATCCCGGAGGATGAGTTCGATACCTATGTCGACGAGCACACGGATTTCCCATCGTGGGAAGTTATGTCTCAGACTGCGGCTCAGCGGTTCCTTGAACGTCAATTCAACTGAAGTGGGTTACTGACTGACCTGCCGCCCGAGCTTGGTGATTTCCACCTCACTGTACCCGCCGTCACTCGAATTGATGTAGGCTTGTGTCTCGACGTATCCTTTCTCTCGGAGCAACCAGAGGTTATGATCCACGACGTCTGACGACCGGCCCACTGCCTCAATCAACTCGTCACGATCAACCCGTGGATAGGTAGGATCCGATCGGTATGACTGGAGTAACACGTCCAGGATTTCATCCTGAACCGCGTCATCCAACAAGAGTTCCTCACCCAACTCTTTTGCTCGCCACAGCGTCGTCGGTGTAATCGTCAGTGACCGCTTCCCTGGCCGCCGCTTGAAGAACCCATCATCCTTTGAGAACCGCCACACCTTATCGATCACGTCCTCATCAACGTCCTCGAATTCATCGTTGAGATAGCTGCGTAGCCGTTCACCTTGTGGACTCGGCCAGAACGTAAACGGCTGCTCTGTAAACCTACGATATGACTCACGGATCAATTCATTCTGGACCCGCCGCTCGGTCGCCGATAACCCCTCTGTCGCACCTACGTCATGCTCCGTCGATGCCCCATCTCCATCCCCATTCACCACATCGTCACTGGTATCGGACCGATCAGTCCCGTCCACGTACTCGCCAGCGCCCTCCGGCTCGACTCTATTGTTCGACGTGTTGTGGACTTGGATCGCTAGAATACCCAGAGTGCCTAACATACCGATCACACCAGCAATCTCCACGAGCGAAAAAGGTGTATAGACGGTTCCGATCCCTGCGAGAATCAAGGCAGCAAGCCAGGCAAGGATGAGCTTCCCGATGAACCGCTCAGTCACGTACTGCCCAACCGACATCCTATCACTGCAAGTATTCACAGACCAGTATTATAAGTCGTAGGAGAGCAGCCTCAATCAGACATACCCACCTGATTTTTCAAGAGTTGCTGAGAAGTACCGAATTATGAGTCAAAACGACAGGACATCTTGGTTCATCGATTCCGAGGGGCCAAATGAGGAGGCTGTCGAACTGGCCTTCGCGTGGGTGCAACAGCTCGGTGAGCAGCATGGAGAGAAACGAGATGCTGTCTTGGCAGTAAACACGAAAAAGCAGCTGGACGGTGTCGTATCTACTGTGATCGGTGACCAGGCAGCAAAGGCGTTGAATAAAAAGAAGCCGGTCGGCGTCGGTGAAGCAGAGATCCAGCTGATGACGAAACGGATTGATCCATCGGGGTGGCAAAGCGGTCCTGTCCTTGCTATCTACCCAGACAAAGACCTGCTGGACAAGATTGACGGAATGTATGGTGTGACCGATGTGCTCGTCGTGCCTTGGTCGAAGGACACCGTCCAGTTCTGGATCGATACCTGGGGCGCGTCAGCACTCCAATCAGATGCGAGTGGCGATGCACCAGAAATCGATGATCCGGTCGCCAAGGAAGCTGTCGACACGCTCGATGCATTGGTCAACACCTCGACTGGGATCACGCATTCGTCAGATCGTGCTACCTGTATCGAGATCTTCAAAACCCTCCATAGCAACGGCATCAGCTTCGATCCTGAAGCAATCAGAGCCTGGTTAGTCGCTGAAAAAGGCTGGGACCCGGATTATGCCGATGACGTAAAAGAGGTCGCCGAAGGCGTCCAAACGGGGAAACGCTTCCAGTACGACTCTGGCCGTCTTAGGAACGACATTATGAACCAGTGGAAAGACGCCGAAAATGTTAATTAATCCAATATAACTGCCGGAGATCGTTTTCACTCCGTTTGCTCACGTCCCTGTAGTGACCGCTCTGATGCATCTATGCTCTGTACTGACCAGCTGTTTCAGCTCTCACTCTAAATAAAGAAACAGTATCGGAAACTACTGCTACTCGTCGATCGGGTCGGGGGAACTGAGGTCCGCGTGGAGGACTTCGCCGTCGCGAACGACGTACCTCTTCGCCAAGACTGGGAAGCGGCACTTGGTGAACCCCGCCGTCTGGATATCGAACTCTTCGTCGGCTTCGAGGTGGTCGGCGAGTTCTCGCAGGAATTCGTGGGTCACGATGCCGCCCTCGTAGTCCGGGAGGCCGTTCTCCCGCGCCTCGTACACTTCGAAATCGTCGTACCCCCAGATGGTGAGATCTCCGTCTTCGGTCACCTCCCAGTTGAGCGTCCCGAAGCAGTAGCTCTCACAGAGCTCGCGGACTGCCTGTGGATCCGATACGATCGCGCCAGTCGACGTCGTCGCAGCTTGCAGTGTCGCCATGTCTGGACTTCACGGGGTCGCCCCCGCACCCCTGTCGGGGGGCGATAAACCGACGCGAGAGTTGCCTCCCTGGTCGTGGCCGGGACTCCAGTTAGGAATCTGCGTGGGCGTCCGCCCCGGCTCCGTCGCTCGGCCGCGTGAGAAGGCTCACCTCTTCCAGGAGGTCTCTCGCGGTCTCGACTCGCTCTCGATCCGCGTCGTCCAATCGGTCGACGTCGAGTCGGTTGAGATTGCTGAGTATACGATGCATCCGGTAGCCCTGTTTGAACTCTTGCTCCATCGGAAGCGCCTCACCGCTCGCTGGCGCGGAAAGACCCACCATCGAGACTGGCGTCGGGCTCGCAGGAGATCGCGGCCTTAACCAACGGACCTCGACGGTACTCGCAGGCTGTTGGTTAATCGACGCCCAGCACGGGGCTACTCGAGATTGGGGCCGTAGCGAGCTGAGTCACACACCCGACACTCCCAGATCGGTTGCCCCGTCCACGCCGCATCCGGGACCGACTCATGCGTCTTGAACCGATGGTCGGTCGCCCGTCCACAGGTTTGACACTCGAGTTCCTGCGTCGTCGGTACCGACGACTCCTGGTGATCAGCCGCAGCCTCGTTAGTGGATTCGGTCAGCGCTATCGCTGGAACCAGCCACACCGCGTCGTCGGCGTCGTCGAGGACCGCGTCGAGACGCGACGCGTCGCGGATGCCGTCCCCACGCTGGTCGTAGAGTCGCGTCGGGGCCTGCTCCTGACGCTCCGATGTTCCCTGCCCGTGCCACCCAGCACGGTCACGGGCGACACTGAGAAGCCGCTCTCCCTCCTCTGACGACACCTGTACCGCGTCGGGAAGTGAGGGCCATTGCTCGGCCAGCTGGCGCGCCGGTGCCTCGTCGAGGTCGTAGAGGAGTGTGTAGTCGTCGACGGCCGGCTCCGCCTCGTTGGCGGAGAGGAGGTTCGCCGCGGCGCCGCCCTTCGCAACGGCGCCGTAGAACGTGGTCGACTCGACGACCAGGTGGACGATGCCGAGGAACGTCGTCGACGCTGACTCGTTCGTGCTAGTGGTGTCACTTCCGAGATGGTTGGTGAGACAGAACCGGCATTTCGTCTGGCCGTCTGGGACTGACGCCCCACAGGACCGGCACTCGCCGTCGGCGGCCGTTGGCGCATCAGGGTAGCCACCAGCGCTCGTCGCGACGCGCTGCCGCCGGGGGGCACCCTCACACCCGTCGTCCAGCCTCGTGTCCGGAATGTGGGACGCCTCGCCGGTCGGCCGCAGTTCCTCAAAGTCGGAATAACGACCGTTCATAGAGCAGTCTACAGAGAACATGGCTCGTCTTCGTGTTTAAATCGTAGCGTGGATCGAACGATGTGCAGTACAGACGGAGAGACCGTGATCAGCCTTAGGCGACCTGTTCCTCCAACGTATCCCGGTGTGCCCGGACAGTCGCCTTCGAGGCGTTCGCCACGTCCGCGGCCTCGGATTGCGTCAACCATCGCCCCTCTTCGCGACAAGCCTTGTAGAGGCAGGCCGCTGCGAACCCAGCCGGATGGACGCCCGTCGTGACGCCGCGCTTCTCGGCCTGTTCCGCGAGGGCTCGGGCCCGCTGTCGGATCTCGTCCGGACACTCGAGGTCCGAGGCGAGTCGCGGCACGAACATGCTGGGGGAGACGGGCTCAGCGGGGAGGCCCAGCTCTTCGTTCAGCGTTTTGTACGCGTTCGTGACCCGTGACTCCGCGACGTGGGCCATCTCGCTGACGTCGTCCACTAACCGCGAGAGGCCGTTGCACCGGCAGGCCCCGTAGACGCTGGCCGCGGCGATGGCCTCGATGGACCTGCCTCGAAGCAGATCCTCGTTCTGGGCGCTCCGGAAGAGCTGACACGCTTGGTCACGAACCGAATCGGAGAGGTCGAGCGCGCTCGCCAGCCGACGCACTTCGCCCAGTCCGTGGGCGAGATTTCGTTCCGCTTTCGACCGCCAGCGACCCCGGGTCTGCTCACGGCGCATCCGTGCGAGTCGCCGTCGCTTCTGCCCGGAGATCTCGTTCCCCTTCGCGTCGGTGCCGCGACCGATCTCCGTCGACAGGCCGCGATCGTGGCGAGCCGCAGTGAGCGGGGCACCCGTTCGTTCGCACTCCTCGTCGTCGTACGCCCGCCACTCCGGCCCATGATCGATACGCTGTTCGTCGATGACCAGGCCACAGTCCTCGCAGACCGTTTCGACCGCGTTCGTGGTGACTCGGCCGTCGCACTCCGGACACTGGTTCGCACTCGATTCCGTTCGGACGTCTTCGTCGAAGCCAGTTTCGTAGATATCTCTGGTTGCCATCGTTCTCACCGTGTTCAGGGAACTCGCCTTTACAGCGAGCCCCTCAGCTATTCAGGGGCCGACAGAAACCGAAGGTATCGGTACTCCAGTCAACTAGAACACAATCCAGCTGATGTTCTACATATAATGGTAGTAATGGATGTCCAGACTGGTGTTTTGAGCTTCGGCTTCAGCCAGAATGTTCCCAACGGCATCTGAGATTCCGATTGTAACCGGAAGCTTCGTGCAGAAATCCGAAGTGTTCCAGTCCAGTTTCGTGAACGCCAGCATTTCTCGGCACAGCTTCTGTGGCGATGAATCACTGACCTCCGGATCCGGCTTGACCACGATCGGCTCCGGGATGTTCGATGCTGGATACGTCGACAACGCCGGGATGTACCCCTTCGTGTACAGGTAGTGCTCCTCGTTGTTCGGTGCGGAGACCATTGTGCCTCGAAGCGCCGGATAAATCCCGGAACTCAAGGCACGGACTGGGTGCCGCTCTCGGACCGTGACGAAGTCCATCAACTCGATGTTCCCAGCACCTTTGATGAAGCCCCCTCGCTCCTCTTCCCAGAACTCCGACCGCTTGTGAAGCACCAGCCGTCGCGGCTCAGTCTTCTTGTGGCTACGGTAGTGCCTGAGAATCTTCTTGACCAGTTGCTCGGCGTCGTCTTCCGCGAGATGGTTGTTCCCCGGACCGTGTTTCTCTCCTTCGACGGGGTCACCTCGAAGGATGAAGTTCTCCCCCGTCTCCAGGAAGACTTGGGCCATAGCTGTCCGTGTCCGGGATTGGTCTCCGCCTCGCTCTTTGTAGAAGGAGATCCCGGCGAAGCATGTTCCGTCCTCCAGCTCAGTTAGTTTCCAGGGATGGCCGCGTTGCGCCTTGTACAGTGTTCCGACCGCGATGTTCCAGGCGATCTCGGATTTGTCCTGGACGTCCTCACCGCGGAGGGTCTTCGGCTGCATCAGCTGGGTCGGCAACCCGACTTCCATCCCCAGCAACTTGATTCGGTTATGGAAGTCGCTGGTCTCTGACTGCATCCGGGCATGGTCCTGGTGGGATGGAGTGCATGCGTCCCACATCGCTTCGGGAATCGCGATGAACACGACGTCAGGCGGCGTCTCCTTAGCGTACAGGACTTCGAGGTTGATCTTGATGATCTCGACCGCTTCTTCCAACCGGTCTTTCCGGCTGCGGATCTGGTTCAAGTCCCGGATCTCGCCTCGAGTAATCGTCTGCCGCCACCGCTTCTGCGTGTTGAACGTAAAGTTCAGCGACGATCGCTCGCCGAGGCCAGGGAACGGTGGTTTCCACCGCTTCGACTTGTCTTCGTCGGCGGTGATCGCCAGCTCCATGTCCTTGAACAGTTTCTCGATTGCGCCGAGAGACCGGCCAGATCCGATGTATCCGATGTTGATGACTTGGTGTTCGGATCTGCCGGACGGTGTTCTCGGGCCGTACTCCATTAGCCCGACTCGGGGGTCGATGGCTTCCTCGCCGTTGGCGAACATCAAGCCTGGTTCGTCGAGGACTTCGGCTGTGAACCCGTTCATTGGAACTCTCCTAGCCACTTGTTCTGCATGGCGTCGTCCCGTTCGTCGGTGTCTCTGGGCGGTCTTTTGTTGACTTTGAGCATCACGGGTTCTGTCCCGATATCCAGCTCGTCCTGTTTGGGGTCGCCGTAGTCCAGGATTTTCCACCAGTGGTTGATCCGGCTCCGTGTTTTCCGGTTGTTCCCATGTCGGCTGGGGCTGAACCTGTCGTGTAACGGTTTGGCTTGTTCCCCGGTGATCCGGTTCTCTTTCCCGTTGGAGGTGAACAGGATAGCTGGTTTCAGGGTCAGGAAGTACTGCCCCGAGTATTCGAGGATGCCGATACGGAGTGAGTGGTGTCGATAGAACGGGGAATCTCCGTCACCGAAGTACCTGGTGACCTGTCGTCCCTCTTCTTCTCGGACCTCCGCTTCGGGGTCTTCGTGTGGGAAGTAGAGGTGGTAGTCGCTACGGTAGTTTATCGCGATGCAGCCACGGTCTTCACCCTTGGAGAGGACAACGGCTCGGATCAGTCGTTTCCCGATATCCGCGTTCCCCTGGTCGGCTTCTACCCACGACCGGAACCTGGTCTCCTCGACCGTGTCCGGGTCGATGAACTGTTTGACCGCTCTTGGCATTTCCTCTGGCGGCAACAGGCTGTACACCTTGTTCGACTTGAACCACGTCGGTACCGTGAAGGGGCGTAGCTTGAATGCGACCTCTTGTGTCGCTCCCTCCACCTGATCTCCGATGTACAGAGTTTCAGGGTACTCTGTTATCTCGACGAGGTTGGTGGTCAGCTCTGACCTGTCGGTGATGGGTTCGGCTTCACGCTGGAAGAAGTCGGGTTTGAACCGGTCGTCTTTCTCAAACTCCTCGATCTTCATCAGGAGCGAGTCGTAGTCGGCCTGGTAGACGTGGGTGTCACTCAGGAACTCCTCGAAATCGTCCATCGGATAGCTCTTGATCTTCCTCCGGTGGTCCTCCGAGAGTTTGTCGTTCTTGCAGACTCGCTCGTAAAACTCCTGAATTGCTTCGTCGGTCTGCTTAGTGACGTCGAAGATCTTCCGCCACTCTTTGAAGTTCTCGAGGTTCCGCCCGAATATGGCCACATCGAACCGTTTCTCAGGAGGCCGGTCCATGTAGTGGAGGAAGTACTTCCCCATCTCCTCAAGGAATTTCTTCCCATGACGGCGTTGGTCTGTCCACTTCAGCTCGACCCAGACCTCCCGGTCGCCCCTGATCTCTGGGAGTTCGTATTTCTGGTCGACAAGCCCGCCATGGGTGGGCGATGTTTCCGTGATGTAGTATCCCATCGCCTCCATGTACTCTTGGACCTTGTCACCGTAGATTTCCGAGTTTTTAGCGAGGGCCTCGCGTTCGCCTAGGAGGTTGGTGAGCGCCACGTTATGTCGAACCTCGCAATGGAGTACCTAAATCATTTCGTCGCAGTGAACGGTTTCGTATTCAGGCCGAGAATTGGATGCCTGGCCACGGTTTTGGGGGGTTCATGATCCATATTCACTGTTTTCAATACAGTAATTAGATGGGGTGCTGTTAGCTTCGAATAAGCATGACCTCTACACTGAGCGTAGGGGAGGTAACGGCCCTTCTCTTGGATGAGAGATTCTACTCGAACCCGTTACGCCCTAAAACCTTCTATAAACTGCTCTACTTCGCGGACAAGGAACTCGACGACGTCGGATTGGACACGGACATCCAGCACTTCTGGTACAAGTTCGGAACGATGGCGAAGACCAGTGGGTCCCCGGTTACAGTAGATTGGAGTGACGGCGGCCGAGAAGTCCGCTGTAGCCTTTCGGCTTCCCAGGTTAGCCTTCCCCAGGAGGAAGAAACAAAGGCCCGTCTCGCACTCTCCCGAGCACTCAACCGTCTGTACGAACAAAATACGGAGGGGCTGACCGATGACATGTACGAGGACGTGCCTTACGACGTCCAACGCCACTACCGACGACTCGACAAACAGCTCAGTGACGCTATCGACGACAAACCAGATTACCCCGAAGTAGACTCCAGCAGGGAAGCAGTCATCAACACGGTCTTCGATATCATCGATACCTTCCCGGTCGACGACTACCCGTGGCTGGAGCAGGACCTGGATCTCTGGTACTCGGTCGTAAGTGCTGAACTTGATGCCGAAGAGTACCGGCCGCAGAAGGCCCTGAAGGTCTCTGAATTGTTCTGGACCATCTTCTGCATCGACCTCGCCCAACGCGAAAACACCGGGTTGACCCCCGAAGAGATCGCCGAGGAACTAGACACGCAGGACCTCGAAGGCCGACAAGAGGATATCCGGAAGGAACTCGAACTGATAGAGCGAGAACGCTCCCGGCTACACACAGACCTGGAAGAGAACCAAGTAGTGTCCGAAGCCGCTGACGGAGTCGCAATCGCCCTCCTCGGTCTCTCACCCGCCCCCTAACCAAACCCCCTCCATGACCCGGTACTTCGTAGACACCAACTGCCTGCTCGGACTCACCTTCATCAATGACCGGTGGTACCCTGACGCCAAACGATTGTTCGACACCGACAACACGATCTACACCGGGAAGAACGCCGTCTACGAGTACTGCTCCAGCACCGGGGACAACAGTCGGCGTTCCGCCGACATCCGGCTAGACCGGGACGAAGGCCTATACGGGGAGAAACGGGCGAAGCTCCGGTTGAAGCTGAGGCAGTTCGGGAAGATGCTGCAAACCTACAGTGACGACGAGCTCGATATTGAGACGGTGATGGACGAGTACGTCGACCGGTTCGACATGAAGGAGTCCGAGGAGAAGGAGGTGCGGCCTCGGCTCCAGAAGTACTTTGAGTGGTACTTCGAGAAGGAGGGCGAGCTCACTCGGCGGACAGCTCGGGAGGCTGCTCGGAAGCTGAAGGACGTCTTGATGGAGCGGTCGATCAAGCACAAGGACCAGATCGAGGCCCGTGTCTATCTGGAACCGATGCGGGACCGCGAGTATCCCGACGTCGAGAAGCGGTTGAAGGAGTGGCCAGTCCACATGAAGA
This sequence comes from Halostagnicola kamekurae, assembly GCF_900116205.1. Taxonomy (NCBI): domain Archaea; kingdom Methanobacteriati; phylum Methanobacteriota; class Halobacteria; order Halobacteriales; family Natrialbaceae; genus Halostagnicola; species Halostagnicola kamekurae. Next base: position 42,728 of record NZ_FOZS01000008.1, read on the forward strand.
ACAACGCAGATATCGCGTTGATCTGTGACGCCGTGTTCCTGAAGGAGGAAATCGGTATCAGCCACTTCGTGACCGGCGACTTCACGGACATCTACTCGAATCAGGACTGGATCCATGAGAACCTCGGGTTCAGCGTGCTGTACTTGCTGGAGACGTTCGCGGGTGAGGAATCACCGACCGCCTCAATAGACTTGGACAATTGAGTGGTATCTCAATTGAATCCTATGATATCGATTTAAGCGCGAGTACTCTAGGTCGTGGCTGCGCGCGCAGCGAAGCGAGCACGGACCGGAGGGTGGGGCGGCGGGGCTAGGGTCGGTCCGGCACACAGCAAAAAGAACGGTGTCGCGCTCGCCTACTCTTCCCACCACCAACCGCGCTCTGGGAATTCGATCCTGCTCCAGCCCGTGATGGCGATGCTGCACCGCCCCTGGTATCAGTTCTTCTTGACGGCCCGGAACCGGACCGTCTCACCTTCGCTCACGACCGTCTTCCGAGAGACGTCCCAGATGGTGAACTTGATCTTCCCACTGTTGTCCTCGATCAACCCGACCTGAGAAATCGACGTATCACTCGGATCCCAGAGTTGGGTAATCTCGCCTTCGACCGTCACCTCATCGACCAGGACGTCCGGCACGTCCGCGATGGGCACGATCGCCCCCGGCGCCGCCTTCAGTTCCTCGAGGGAGTAGTCACACGCTTTGAAGGGTGTTGGTAGATGTGGGTTTCACATGGGATGTTGAAGTTGTCGCGACGATTTCGTTCGTGGCCGCAGTTCCGGCAGCTCCAGTATCGTGTTCGATACTCAAGCCCGTTGGTAAGTTGCCTTCGTGTGGTGTTGGCTCTGTGCCCGGCGGCCACTCGTCGATAGCGATGAGTACGTGTCCGTTCAATTGTGCGATATCACCGGAATGCTGTCGTTCTCGCTGGCTACTGTGGGGATAGTTATGCTTGTGGCCTTGGTAGTGACCACGCTGAGTTGGTTGGTCTGTACTCATCAGTTATCTCGAGGCGCCAGTAATGCGCCTCAGCCATTCAGGCGCACAAAAACCCTTTCGTAGCGAGTGATCAGATGCCGCTGTTGTTCTCACTCCTGATGGAGGTTTCCAGTGTACCACCCAGCTTTTCGAGACTCGTTGACTCTCTTGAGAGTCAATTCTACATACTATCGGGGAATATTCTTAAGCGAGTTGCGCGTGAAGATGTGGTACGACGTTGTGATGACCGATCTCACTGATCCACGCCCACCGCTATCAGGGTGGATTATGGACGCCTACGAACTCCTCGCTGCAAACAGTCACAACACAACGGAATCCCAAGATAGACAGTCAATTTCACGAGAGCGTGCTCTCAAGGTGCTTCGGAATTCTGAAGAGCTCGATCTCGAAACGGGAGATGCGACTCATGCAGTGTCCCGACTCATTGATCGCGGCTATCTCTACGAGGTTAATGACGAACTCCGGGTAACGATACCCGAGAACTAACGCGGAAGCGAACTATGGTCTCTCGGGATTATCAACAACTCTCCTCGCCTCGATTTCTTTGATTGAGTTCCGCTTCTGAACTCGAAACTACCTGCACCTCGGACTGCGTAACGAGGACATGGAACTCAGCTACCGCGAACCGGACTTCGAGATCGGCATCTGATGAGTCAAAGAGCCGTTCGAGCGCTTCAATATCGACCCACTGGTAAAGTTGGAACTCATCAGGGTTGAGTCCCTGCTTCTCGAGTGCATCGACGATCTCGAGGAGCAGTTGTCGTTCACTCATCCGCACCCACCTCGTCGACGGCGTCGATGATTTCCCCCGCTGTCGAACTAATCCGCTCGAGGCGGTCGAGAATCGCTTCTGGCTCGTCGCCTTCCCACGCCGCAAGGTAAAACGCCGATCCACTGGTATCCAGCCCGAAGTACCGCCCGACGATGTAGCCCACTGCTTCCGCCTCGAGTTCGCGTTTCGAGCGCTCAATCTCACTATCGACGTCACCGTGTAAGAGTGCGTGAGCGTACTCGTGAACGAGTGTGACAGCGAAAGCTGCGCTGTTCTCACGATTTTGCACTTCGACGAGTGGCTGTTTTGTAGGAGATCGGTACTGACATACGCCCTTTGCGTCGCCATGTGTCCACGCCGGCTTGGAGATGACTTCGACATCCACGTCAAGTGCTTTCGATCCCTCGAGAAGTGCTGGCACCAGTTCATCAGCATCGCCAGTTGCGTCGGTCTCGAGTTCCGGAAGCGGCTCGCCTTCGGTCTGAGAAATGTCGAATACTGGTGCAGGCCGAAAGCCCACCAGGCCTTTCGACCACGCTTCGGATGGCGTCTCATCGTACTCACACTCACTCCGTTCGTGGTACGACGGCGAGTTCTCACACTCGGGACACTGCTTGGCGATGATCGGCGCCCAGATCCAGATCGCTGTTTCGCCCTCTTTCACGTACCGGTCGAACTCACTTTGCCACGTTCGGTAGCCCGCGACTCGAGTCGCTTTTGGACACTGGCGAGTGATGAGGAGTGTATTGCGATAAGAGTAATCATGGAAGTGGCTCTGGACGTCGAGCCACTCCTGGAACTGATCGCTCGAGACTACCTCGTCGACCTGCTCGACAAGGTCTTCCGCCCAGGTTTCCATCGTGCTATGCATCTCGTCTCGTCTGGTATCCGACTCATCGAAGGATACCACTGAGCTGTCGCTCGAAGTCATTGTTCTCGACGAGGGACGCACCATTCAGCGAACGCCCCTCAGCCTTCCAGGGGTGACAAACATCTCAGTTCGGACCAAATCGGACTGTTGACTGTCGGAATTCAGTCCTTGTCTTCTCTACAGGTTGTCGAGGGGAATTCCCTCAATGCTTGATCTCGAGAGGGTTCACCAAATCAGAAATCATGGATCACCAGTACTTCTATACACCTATTTGATGTTGCTCAATCCATCCACGATGACTGAGCAGAGTCGTATAGAGGAGGTTGCCATACGATGCGCACAGTGTGGGGCGATCTATCCAGCGCTCCGACTCCCTGGTGGAAAGTTAACGCGAGCAGGAAATAGATCAGTTTGCTGCTGTGGGAACGGCTCGTTTGTTGCACTGAACGATAACTGAGCAGTGCATATGTACACTGCCTAACTGTACCTGAAGGCAAACGTCCTTCGAAGTGGGTAATAGTCAACTCACCCTGCAGCTGGAACGGTAACCAAGAACGGGACGCACCTATCCGATCCTATCCGGATCAGCAGACTGGGAGTCCACAAACAAGCCCCACCCGTAGATGCGAGTAGTGAAGCGAGAAGTATCTCAGGCAATACGAGTAGATGATGCCCTCGAGAGCAAGTGCAAGTGAATGTCGGGATCGTAGTTACTGGAACAAACCGAGGTCTGTGAGTCTTGTTTCAACGGCGTTCGTTGTGTGGGCTACTGCATCGGTGGTCTTCGCACCAGTGATAACGGCTTTTCCACTACCAAAAAGGAGTGCGACCGCCGATGGATCCTCAAGACGATACACTAATCCCGGAAACTGCTCTGGCTCATACTCGACGTCTTCGAGACCAAGTCCGATGGCGATCGCGTTGAGATTAAACCGGGTGCCGAAGTCGACGCTTGCGACGATGTTTTGAATTTCGATGGGAGGTGTCTCAGTGACTTCGATGCCGAGCTCTCGCAGAGTCTCGGAGACAATGGAGAGTGATTCTCGGACTTCTTCTTCGCTATTTGCACCAGTACAGACGATTTTCCCAGACCGGAAAATGAGTGCAGTAGCGTTTGGATCCTGTGTCCGATAGACAAGCCCAGGAAATTGTTCAGGATCGTATTTGACTCCAGTAAGATCTTCACCTAACTGTTCGAGATCGAGTTCTTGATCAATACCTGTTGATCCAACCACGTTTTCGATGGTAATTGTCTCGGTTGGTGTAGTCATGTTACAACAGTCTCTCCAGCGAACCACTATCAAACCAACACTTCCAACTCATCATTGACTTCCGACTCTATATCAGGCAGCTCAATGTACTACTCTTGGATAATTCTGGCTTTGGTTTCCGTCGAATCTCTGATGGTGAAGCGCTTGGACTCAGTCGAAGCGTCACTATGAGAGTCTAACCTGACGCCATATGACGATTCACTAAACTCGATTCTGCTAATTGGGACACACCACCGTTTCCGGAGGTTCCGGAGGACACACCACTATTTCCGCAGGTTCCGCAGCCCCCTATCATATTCCCATAGGTTATGGGAACTATGCTGATAGCTACCCCGTTACTCGAGTTCGAGGTCTCGAGCATCGAGTTCGCCAGCGAGATAGTGTTCTCCCCCACGAGTAATATCGTAGACACCGTTCCCGAGGTGAACAAGAAGCCCATATCCGACGAGTTTCTTACACCGGGCGTTGATGTGTTGCCGGGAGAAGCGCACACGGTCGCTGTCAGCCATCTCTTTGGGCGTATCAGGCCCATCATCAGCGAGGTGCTCGAGAATCCGATCATCGGCGCGTGACATCCAGTCGGCATCAAAGCGCATACTCACTGCTGCTTGCGCCGACACTATCCACGATGCGTTCCGTCAACCATAGGATCTTATCGCTTCCACAATTAACTCCAAACCTTTAACCATCGCAAATTCTAAGTCTAGATCGATTCAATGGAACGATCATCGGCAAGTAGAGACGAACAATCAACCGAACTAGTCGTCGAAATCGTCGACACTCTGGAAGCATGTGGTCTCGATCCTTATTCCTACCAACTGTACGATTACGTCGACATCGAGGCACTCAAGCAAGTGTGCGCTACCTCGAGTGGGAACCCTGAAGTCAGATTCACCGTTGAAGGTATTCGGATTGCTGTGACACCGGATACCGTCACTGTCCTACTCGATGAATCTACTACTGCATCGGAGTGAGTCTTCATCAGTACCCAATCACGCCAGTAGTTCACGCCTATTGTCGCTATCCACAATTGTCCCCCTCAGATTTTCGAGGAAGTACATACTGTACAATCATCTCCTGTCAGGGATAATACAAACGAAACCACTCGAGGGTAATCAATTAGCCTCGAGCGATTACTTAGAGGTCAGGTGAACCAACCTGGCAGCCACACGGCGAGCAGATGTGCTCGGTTGGCCCACGGCTTGTGACTCGAGTAACCGGGGTGTCACACCGCGGGCACCGCGGCAAAAACGACGGTTTGCGCTCGTCTGTATCTGGTGGCTGGTCGCTCATCGACACCCCACGCGCAGTTTCTTGGGTGCGCCGGCTAGCTGATAGCGGTACGGCTGTCGTGCGAGACGTTTATATCTCGGTAGAATCAACGCAAACATGGTTTCAACCCGTATCGGGTTAGAAACCGCGCCTCGGGTGCTTCACCACCCGGGGCATTTCAGCGCATGCCCCTTGGCGACTGGTTGAAGCGCAGTTTCCATCTTGATTGTTGTCGGGTAGTCACTTATACTATTGGAATTCTAACGGGCAGAAACAGAGCAGAATCATCTTCCCTGGGCTGACTGCCGCCCAATTTTGCCTCGGCTGAAAGCGCATTCATCAATTAGTGGTCTCCGATCTGCAGTTCCTCAATCGCAGTAACCGGTTCCACATCATACTCAATGAGCCGGTCAGCGGCTAACTGCCATGCATACTCACTCAACTCGAGATCTGCCTCTTCGAACTGGACGGAAAACCGAGTCAGTGCCACTGCGATCAGGAGATCGTCGTCTCGTTCTCCGGACATGGAGGTGTCTGGCTGCACTTTCCTATATAAATTGTCGTACGTAATAACTCGAGTCTATGTTGGCTGGGACGTCCCTCTAAGAACGTCGCCAAGAGTGTGTACCCCAAGAGATGTTTTGTTGGTTCAATACCGGATACGTAGAGCTCGTCGTCCATTAGGTTCGAGCCAGTTTCAGCGCTCACGGGCTATGAGAGGGTCTGTATACGGTCGTGAAATATCTCGGCTCTGGTGAATCGCCATAGGGCGTTGGGTTGGACCTACATAGTGGCACTGTGAATGAGTCCAATCGTTTCGCCAGCAGAGATTCGGGGGAA
>NZ_FOZS01000009.1 GCF_900116205.1 Halostagnicola kamekurae
TCGAACCGCCCTACGAATAGACGGTTCACTGTGCTTCTCTCCTGAGCGACCACGACTCGAGGAACCTTCCCTCCTCGGTTCAGACCTCGTTGCTCACTGTGTTAACCAACGTTCTTGAGTCACCTTTTTGATTGTTGGTTAATCCAATGGGTGTGTACTAGAGTACTGAACTGTGATGCTCGTGTTCTCGTAAGTATGTGGAGCTTTAAGCGGAGAAATCATTGAAATCTACAATGGTAACCGATGAACAGGGTCTAGCTCGGTATCGGTTCACATCGAATCTCGATCTGCCGGAGACGTTCACTGCCCTCGGCATCGAATATTTGGATGTCTCCCCGACTCGTGTAATTGTGATCTATACCCGTGCAATCATCAACATCTAAATTGCTGATGGCCGATTGGATACTGCCCGGGCCCTCGATATTGAAGTGCTCGATCACCCGCCAAAGGCGGGAGGGGATAATCCGACCGAACTCATTACCATGGCCGTCAAGCGAATTTCGACTACTGCAGATTCTGACTACCAACAGATTTCATAGCGCTGCTCGAAGACCATATTGTAGATAGCGATTTATCGAGTTCTCGTTCAGTCATCCAGCTTTGGACTGGTCTTCTTTTTCTGCCGCCTCGAGTCTCATGCGTTCTTGTTATAGAAGTCGGAACGATTTACCAGTGTCTCGAGAGGTACTTTGATCGAAGTTCGGGGTTTTGGACGTTCTAGAGGGCGCCGGGACTACGATAGCCTCCGATTTTCTAATAGGTCGGAAGTTTCTAACAAATTCACCAGATCCTTTCGAAGTAACCGACAACAGGAGTCGTTGCTTCCACTCCGTTGGTTAACACGTACTGCGCCTGTTGTCACGCAAAGATTTAAATTCTGGCCCCCGTATCAATGATACATGGGACTTAGATCAGTACTCCTCGCCAGTCGGCCCGGAGATGAGGGCCATGGGACGAGACTCGCACAGACAGCCGCCGATATCGCGAAGCCCGCAAATGCCCGAGTAGTGGTCGGCCAAATATTCACAAAAGAGGAGTATAAGAATTCGGTAACGAGTCTTGGCTTCGACGACAAATCTGATGTAACGCCCGAACAGTTAGCTAGCAAACACAGGACACTTCGAAATATCGTTGATGAGTTGGACTCCCAGGGGATCGATTACGAATTGAACACAGCCACCGGACCGCATGCCGATACCATCGTCAACCTTGCAGCTGACGCTGACCTTACCGTCATCGGTGGGAAAAATCGAACACCCGCAGGAAAGGCACTCTTCGGCTCTGCTACACAAAAGGTACTCCTCTCCGCGCCGTGTCCCGTCGTCTTCGTGCGTCGTGAGCACTGACCGACTTCTTAGCTTGATTCCCGATCGTCTTCTCCCCGGCCATCAACACTCACTCTCTTATTGTGCGCCGGTACGGCCACGCTAGCGGGGTTGACGATATCCATGATTCTGCCGCCTGGAGAACGTGAGCTAGTCTGTCCATCCCGACGACCAATAGACCGATGGCTTCAACGCCGCCCAGTAGCTGGAAAAGTTTGTAACCGATGTTCCCCGCTTCGCAGTTCAGGGAAACCAGGGTGTTGGCGGGCTGTCGAGTTCCGCGAAGTCGTATGTGCAGTGAGCGTGTCCTCGACAACAGCGGTGTCGGGCTGCATTTTTCTCCCAGTATCAAAGCCCACCAGAGAAACATCTTAGAGTTGCGAGACAGCGTCCCGGGTTTCCTGAGGTCCTAGTTATCGCCGCTGCTGAAATCAGAGTATGAAACTGGTGCCACACGCGGTTCGGCGGTGAATCGGTGGGCGAGTTCTACCATGTGTTTCGTTGGCTAGTAAGAATCCCTCTGGGTCTAAACCCATTGTCGTATACGACAGAATCCGATCTCGTCGATGACCCGACAGGAAGCTATAACACCGGGAAGTAAGGAACAGATCGCGCTGTGTGCTCGTCGGTTTCGTTGTCGAAATTCTACTTTTCTCGGCTAGGAGCCTCGGTAGTAGTCGAGTGTACCTCTGCTGTCTGTCATTGGTGATGACTTCGTTATTGGAAAGTATTGTTAGTCATCACACGGACTGGTGCAGGTTGTTTTGCTGCTTTGACTAGTCTTCGGTGGTGGTGTGACGATAACGCGAACCACAAACAGCAATGAGAGAAAGGACAGTCCTGCAAGTAGCAGCCAACTCATCCGATACCCGAAGCGCTCTGCAATGAATCCAAACGTGGGTGGAGCAAGAAGAGCCCCGGAAGTGAGCGCTAACTGGCCGCCAGCAGTCGCACCGCCCATCTTCGTATTCGGGACGAGCGTTGCAAGACAGGAGTAGTAAACGCCGGTGAATCCGAGAATGAAGAACCCGAGGGCCACGAATACTACTATCGCCGCGAGACGCTGCTCAACAAACGCGACCCCACCGAACAGTACAGTGCTCCCAACAGCTTGAACTGCTAGAATCTTTCCGATCCGTCGGCGCGGCTCACCTGGCAGGGTGTCGCTTAACCAGCCAGTGACGATCCGACCGACACTTCCCGACACCTGTAGTCCCGCGAGGACCAAGCCGCTCACGACGACCGATAGCCCGAGGGACTCGTTGAGGTAGATGATCGTATAACCAACGGTCGTAAACAGTGCCGCACCGAGGAACCACCCCGCTATGCAGAGCGACCGATACGGTCGGTTTCGAAACAAGACGCGAAAGCTGGGGAACTCGGTCGTACGGTCCTCATTGGAAGGGGTATAGGAGATGGCGAAGACTATAGCCACACCGAGCGCGATCGCGGCAGCGAGATAAAACCCCACCTCCCAGAATGCGATCTCGGCCACGTTGGTAAGGAGAACCGCACTCAGTCCGCTCCCGGCAGTGACCCCGACCTGCTTGATGCCCGTGGCGAGATTCTGCCGGTCGACAGAAATATTTCCGAAGATTGCCTTATTCGTCCCAGGCATCGCCGTACCGTAAAGCGAGCCAAGCACGAAGACACCAGCTAGCAGCATCATGTACGAACCCGCAAACGAAACAAGCAGAGATCCCCCTGCGAGACCAATGAGGCCAGCAGTGAGGATCCGGCGTTCGCCGTAGCGATCCGTAATCGCTCCGAACGGGAGCAGAAACACCGCATATCCCAATGTGAGCATCGTGACCGCGAACCCGACTGTTGTTCCAGTAAGACCGAACTCGTCACGGAAAAACGGCGTTGCGGCGAACACGGCGTAGTAACAGATGCTCGCGGCGAGTTGCCACAGGAAGACAAGTGATATCGTTCGGTGTTGTTTCATGTTAGTATACTAGTGGCGGTTACGCTACAGTCCTGCATTTTCACCAGAGGAAGTGCGGCCAGACGAACGTGAACAGTATCCAGATCAGTCCCGTCAGCACGCCAGTCATGATAACGTTGAGGATGATCCCGGTCCGGAGCATGTGGCTCTGCTTGATATAGCCGCTCCCATAGACGATCGCATTCGGCGGAGTTGCAACGGGTAGAGCGAACGCGAAACTGGCCGCGATCGTGCCAGCTACAGAAAGGAAGATGGCAGTCTTGAAGTCCGTCATACCTAGTGTAGCCGCGAAAACACTTCCTAATCCAATGAGGATCGGCACCAAGATACTCGTGGTAGCGGTGTTCGAAGTCATCTCAGTGAGGAAGACGACAAGCAGCACGATGGTAGCGATAATGATTACCACAGGCGTTCCGGTGAGACCACTGAATACCGTGTTAGCAATCCATTCCGTCGTACCGGTCTCCGCGAGGGCTCTCGCGAGCGCGATACCGCCGCCAAACAGTAGGAGCGTCCCCCAATCGATGTCGACGAGTTCGTCCCACTCCATCGTATCCGCCAACACGAGTGCGGGAATCGCCATCACACCCACCATCACATAGTAGAGGAGCCCCTGATGCCCTTCGAGGCCGAAGACGGTCATTCCGCTTCCGCCGAAGAGCGTGGTCATCCACACCTCCGGCAGATACGGACTCAGGAACGCTCCAAGACCACCCAGTACCCAGAGACCGGCCGTGGTAGCGAAGATGATCGCCACCCGCCGCCCACGTGAGTTGAGACTGTCCTCCTCTTCTAAGAATAGGCGTGCCTGTTCCTGTGCATCGTCGACATTGGCGATCTGTGGCGGGTACAGAACGAACGTGAGGAGGTACCAGACGAGCGGCAGCGTAACGAGTACCACCGGGAATCCGACCAGCAGCCAGTCCACGAAACCGATCTCGTATCCGAGCGTGGCGTTGAGCTGTCCGACGAGGACGGCGTTGGGCGGCGTACCAATTATTGTTCCGACGCCGCCGATGCTGGCAGCGTACGCCGTCCCGAGCAACATACCGATCTGCATGTTGGTAAAGTCCTCCGAAGCGCCGATCGCCCCACCATCAGCGACTGATTCCGGAGATATGTCCTTCACGCTTGATTCACCGACAGCGGCGGTACTCTCGCGACTGAGAACCTGTGAGAGAACCCCGACAGCGATCGGCGTCATCATCGCCGTCGTCGCCGTGTTCGAGACCCACATTGACAGTCCTGCGGTCGCGATCATTACGGCCCCAATCAGACGACGGGGTGAACTCCCCATCTTGGCCATCGTGTACAGCGCAATCCGGCGGTCAATGTCGTACTTCTGGACGGCGTTTGCCAGCATGAATCCCGCCATGAAGAGGAAGATGAGGTGATCTGCGAACCCTACGAGTGCCGCATCCATCTCATCGTACACACCGGTGCCAGTGAGGAGCACCGGAATTGACAGCGCAGTGACCGCAAGTGGCATTGTTCCCGTTACCCACAACGAACCCGCGAAAAACATCGTCGCGAGCGTATATTGACCAGCCAGCGTGAGCCCCTCGGGTGTCGGAGCGATGGCGATGAGCACTGTCCCGAGAGATGCCAGGCAGAATTTTCCGAGTCGCTGCTGTACTTCCGTCAAGTGGCCGTGTATCATTGATACAGCCCACCTTCTGGGCCTTAGTTAATAATTATTAGGGTCCGACGCAAATTATGACTGTAATCAGAAATTATTGATGATTGCATTGACCTGTTCGTCGTCAAGTTCGGTAGTGTACAGGTCGAATATCAGACTCCGTCGGGAGATTGAGAGGCCACGAGTTCCGTTTTCGAGCATCGAAAGGTGTGCCTGCATAATGTCGTCTACCTGTCGTTCGACTTCTCGCTGCTCGTACCCGGCAGCAACCCGAAGCAGTCGCCAGGCCATCGGGGAGACCTCCTCCAATTCCGTAGATTCAATGACTTCAGTGTCATCTTTCGTCACTTTCATCACCACCAGTGGTTCCGGCACTCACGGACCAGAGCGCCGGTGCCGAATTAAACGACCAGGACAGCAAGGTACTGATACTGAACCAGACATCCCTGAGACCAACATCAATTGTGATTCTATTTTCACTAAATAATATCATATATCCTCATAGGTGTGTTCGATAATTCACCTAGGACCATTTCTTCGTGGGCAGTAGTAGCCTTTGATACGAGAGAATAGCACAACCTAAAAGGAGGTTACGGAATGATACCGAATATGCCGCTATTACAATTCGACACCTCACTCTCATTATCCGACAAGGAGAAATCATCATTCGCCGAGCAGGTGATGGAGTTCTTCACGACCGAAATGGCGACAACCAGTGGCCACGTCGCGGTGTCCATTCGAAATCGCGAGTCTGCTGATCTGCATCTCGGGCGCGCAGTAGAGGGTCCCGTTCTGTTCCTCAACGCCGATGTCCGTCGAGGTCGGTCGTTGGACCGTAAACGTGCGTTCGCCCTCGCCACGATGGAATACGCCAGCAACGAGTTTGCTATCCCAGACGATAATATGAAAGTCGTATTCACTGAACATCGCGGGCCGGAAATGATGGGTGTAGATCGAATCGGCGACGAGTGGAACTCTGAATGACACCTGATCCATGACCCGGTGATTTGGGATCAAATGACGCTGGTAAGTCTAGGAAGATACTGATTCCCTCCCATGGCAGGAACAACCCCAATCGTACGCGGGGTTGTAGAGCGAGTTCTTGCAGTCCCCTAGGATAACGGACTACATTAATCGACATCAGCGAGGATCCGAAGGGTTACCTAACGCTGCACGGTGGCCGGCAAGGTGTACTTCCGGAACGCCGATCACTCCGCCACACGCGGGCGCTTCGACACACCGATCCGGCTACGACGATCGGTTCAACGAACTTCCCCTGCGTACCTCGTCACGATCGGCTTTGGCGACGAAACCCACGAATCCCGGTGACCGATTGCCTGTTTTTGAACGCTACTGAGTGGTGTGGTACATTCTGAATTGCCACAGTCGTGGTGAACTCGGGCTAGTAAAGAAAGTGTTCTCGGGGTAGGAGAGATCGAATTGGCATCTGCGCTCACCGCTCAAGATCATGGCAATGCACGTTGGGCACTGGGTATACTTCGATCAGCGGGGAGGCTCGCAGAGAAAGATGATGATGTGTCGCGACGCGGTAGAAACCCGAACTGGGATTGAAACGACAAGAGCGGCCAGAGCGACGACGAACGCCGCTTTGTCGCGACGCGGTAGAAACCCGAACTGGGATTGAAACATCTCCGTGCGATCAACACGGACGTCGACCGCTCCGGTCGCGACGCGGTAGAAACCCGAACTGGGATTGAAACTCGGGCCTGCTCTGGCAGGAGGACCTCGAGGCCCGTCGCGACGCGGTAGAAACCCGAATTGGGATTGAAACTTGCATCCTGAACGACGCCGGCGTCGATCGGACCGTGTCGCAACGCGGTAGAAACCCAGAACGAGATTGGAAATGGCGCCTTCGGTGCGCTCTCGTGCTTGAGAACGGAAGAACTGCAGATGTCTGACTAGGGTAACCAACACCACCGGCGAATGCGGCCAATTGTTGGCTACTACTCTCCAGACAACCGAAGAACTGCAGTAGACGTGGTTGAAGCAATGGACCGAGAGGTTTTCCCTCGATACGACCAAGATCTGGTATGCCCTTTACCGCGAGCTGGCGGACGCTCCTCGACGAGTGTGAGGAGCTCGCTGCGGATGCAACACTCATCACGCCGCTATCAGAAACACGCTTCCGCATCACCGATGTCCAAGAGCACCGCATCGTCATCGAGTTCGGCAATTCAGGCGACTCTCAGCCGCTGCAACGCGAGCAGTTTGAAACACTCGCCGAGCGCATCACCGACGCTGGCAGCACGTTCGAACTCGAGCGGCTCCCATCAGATGCAGAACCATATGCCGCGGTACTCAGCCTACATCCTCGCTACGAGATCAACGACCAAGCGGGGACACTCACTGAAACCGACGAGCCGACGACGTCGCAACTCATCAAAGGGACCTCTGTCCAGTCCGCTAACGAGAAGGTCGATGCAGCGGGTCGGACGGAACCTGACCTCAAGGTCTACGCGGATATGCTTCTGTTGATCGACGCGCTCGAACGCCACGATCCGACGGCACTCAAGGAGTGTGCGACTCCCGTGTTGATCAATCTCTATACGCTACTCTCTGACGTCCAGCGCAATGCTGGCGATCTACGGAAGGCGGTCCGTGAAGTACTCCTCGGGCGACTCCATCACGACCAACCGGTTCACGGCCAGTACGGATCGGTCTAGCGGACGAGCCGACGCAATCGCTCGCTGAAGGACGATGAGGAAGTCATCAGTGTGCTCGGGAACGCAGGGATCTCTCGCGAGCGGATCCTTACCGTCGACCGTGAGAAGGTCGACGAGGCGTTAGAGGTGACCGAACTTGCTGAATCAGCAGTTTATGAAATCGACGAGAGCGAATACGTCCGCAAAGCCGACGTTGACGAGGAGCGGAAGGAAACCCGACTGCAAGGCCTGAAGGATCAGCTGGCTCTGCCGGACAGATCTTGACCCGAGCCGACGATCGGAATCTGTATCAACAATCTCCGTCACAAGAGCGTATGTATTTGAATTTTACAGGAGAAGATTAATTACATCCTAAACTAAAAATGATAGATGCTGTGTCAGATCAAGATAGATCAATAAAAGATCAAGGTCGTGAACAAGCATCTACAGGATCTCGCCCATCACATAATTCAGAAGATGACGCCCTGAATAGAAGGGGGGTTGAATATATTTTTGAGACTCCGCAGGAGGTCAGTGGGAAGTCTTCTATAGCGCAGTTTGAGAAGTGGACTTGGACGCGACTCGAATATCTTGCTCGGTCTCCCAGACGAATTCGAATCCTCCGTTATCTCCGAAACAACTCCGAACAGAGAGAAACAATATCTGAAGATCTCGATATTCCTCAATCAACACTCATTCGAACTCTTAAGGAGATGACAGAGTACGGCTGGATAACTAAAGTTAGCAGCGGTGAATATACTGTCACTTCGATGGGTTCGGCAATCGCAGATATGTTTGGGGATTTTTATATGAGATTTGAGGTGGTTGCGAGCCTATCTCAACTGCATAAACTTTTACCGGAAGAATTAATGGAGCAAAATCCTTTTAGTAAAGATGACTTGGGAATTATTAATCCATCTGACATTATAACATGTATAGCTACACCAGATTCCCCGTATGCTCCAATGCAGCGATTTGCAGAGAAGTTCCGAACAGCAGATGTTAATAATATATTTTTAGGAGTGTCAAATCCATTATATTATAATTTAATTAGCAAGTCTATTAATAATAATTCAAGTATAAAATTATTCATTCCTCGAGAGGTTGGAAGGGATATTTTTAAAGGGAATAGGTTGAATCAACCCTTATTTAATAATTCAATATCTGTCTCCTTTACAGGAAATAAATTCCAATACTGCGGACTCACAACGGATGATTCACTCCTAATTGAAGGCCTAAATAAGGATATGAAATCCCAAATCGTTGTAGAACTGCCTCGTACATATGATACTGTCGAAGACTGGACTAGCTATATTATCTCCCATTTAGAAGAGAAGTCAACATCAGTTGAGAATATCAATTAATAGTTATTACTCAGAGGGTGTCATAGCTGTACTTCCGAGGTTTAGCTTCGGCGAGTGTGTCATAGAAAGCCTCACATACGAGGCAGCAGGGTGCGCGAAGTGTGTCCAACACAAGCGCAACCCTGCAAGATGTAGCTTCGGTCGACGACTTCTTGAATGTCGCGGCTACCGAGACAGTGCCGCTGTTCGAGCACCTTGAGTTCGAGTTTCTGTTGGAGTACGAGTTTACCAGCCACCGGATCTATTTCGGGGCTTTCTCCACTGCTACTACGGAACGTCTACGGCACACGCCCTGTCACACGAGAACTCCAGCACAGCCTCGTCTGGTACTACTGCAGACTCGACAAACCGCCATCCAGAGACACGGTTGATCGCTTTCTCACCGACCTCGAACACGTTATTAACGATGTCTTCAACAGGCTTGTCGAGCAGGCCGCGAATGGCGGCCTTCTCGACTCCACGTACTCTATCGATTCAATGGCCGTGGTGAATCGTTAGATGTAGCTTGATTTCACGGGTTCAGAGACTGCTTGATGTTGTGAACCGCACACATCAGGATGAGTTCACAGAATTCACCGTACCAAGTTCGCGCACGCTCGGCGATAGTGAACCAGGAAAGCTATTGAGGAACTCTGTCGACAGATCTCGCAAATGCCGTTACGTCCTGCGATTTTTCGTCGCTCTTCTCTCGATTCCTCAAAACCTTCTCCGGAGTACTAACGCCGAGCGTGCGCTTGATCGTCAAGAAGACGGTCTCACACATCGATCGTTGGCGGTAGTGAGGCCCATCAATCCGCGCGTTGTGCGCGTGGTCGATGGGCCGGAACTCACGATGTTGGCTCTGGTGAATTGTCATACAGCGTCGGGTTTTAGCAGTAAGAGGACGTTGTGAGAACGCCCATTCGCTTCGTCACTACTGAAATCCTCGACATCATAGTCGAATCCATCCCAATATGCCGCCTCGAGTAACGTAGTTTCCACCGAAGCTCTCTGCCGTCTAGCGATTCACCAAAGTTTATATAAGTAAATGTGTCTCATGTGTTGGACTATTCATACATTGGTTATTCCACTTAGAGATATGCTTAAGCTGTGTGTAATTCCACTGAATAAACTTATTATTAAAGGTGATTAGTTACAGTTGTATGGAAGATCAAGACCATACAGATCCACGTCGTCGAAACGTTCTCAGACTCATCGGAGCAGGAACAATCGCAGGTCTCTCCACTGGTGCCGTTGGAACTGTAGCTGCAAATGATGAAGATGAGGAGACGTACTCCCCTTTCACACGGGAGCAACGCAGAGAAATGCGCAGCGCGCTTCAACAGAAGGCAAACGAAAGCTTCCGTGAATCAAGTGAAGGGGTATCAACGCAAGCAACGATCCCCTCTTGGATTCCTGGCCTTCCGTCCGCAATTCCGTTCAATTGGTGCTTAAAGAACATTCCGCTTGCACCAGAATTCTGTGCGTTGGCAAATTCACCAGTTGCTACTGGTTCGTTTGATTGTAATGGCGCCCAATACAACGGGATTTCGGTCTCGGCTGGGCTCGCTTACGGACCTAGTGTCAGTATTGATGGTGATGATTTCACTGGAGATATTCAGCACGAGGTGAGCATGGAACTGTTATACGATCCCGATAACGATTGCTTCGCTCTTAAGTTCTCATCTGGTGGAGTTGAGGGTTGTACTGGACAGACCTGTATTTCTAGTCTTCCTAGTCCTACTGAGTCAATTACTAACCTGATGAACGAACTCTACGACATGAGCTATGATTTCGCCGAGGAAATGTATGATCGACTTGGGTATACACCTCCGTCGACAGTACTTATTGTAACGGCTGTCGTCATCGCTGCGATTTTTGCGTTCTCAGTTGCTTCCCCTGTACCGTGATGCCCAACATTTGTGAGTGCTGAAATCACTATTGAGGACGCTGTCTAGTTGTCAGCCTTTGCTTCCTCTTTCCTTTATCCATGTGTGGGAGATGCCACAAATAACAGGGGAGATCGGCCTTGACGCAGTCGGTCTTCCCTCGCCATCCACGTTAAAGCGTTCGACCGGATCAGCATGAGCGTCTGCTGAGTGTTGCTGCGCCAGTCGGCGCATCTACATGATCCATCCAAACACAACACGATCGACGTCACATTCTACGAACGATCGACTGTGTGCAGAAGGCTGAAAGTCACGAAACTCGCCGACACAGAGCCCCAGCTATTCTTGACGTACACTGCCCGACGAATCGAGAAGGCAGCGACGTAGACCTCGCCGAGTAGATCGCCCGCATTCCGGCGGGAGATCTGAATTCTCTTGCTGCCGACAAGGTCTATGACAAGCAGTCACTCCGCGATTTCGACATCAGACCGCTGATCAAGCATCAGATCTTCGCATCCTACAACCACTCGCACACCGCCAAAACCGACGAAGAACGCTACAATCAGCGCTCTATGACCGAAACCGTGAACTCGGATGTCAAGCGCCCGCTCGGCTTCACCGTGCGAGCACGTTTCTGGTTCCGTGAGTTTCGAGAGATCGTGCTGATGTGTGTCGTTCATGGCATCACCCAGTCTCTAAACCCATGAATCAAGCTACGTCTGGCAATTCGTTACGGCCGTTAATCATCATATATTAGTTAAGCGCTTTTTTGAGGTGGGGGCTACTATAAATCCCAATGAGAACTATAATCCGGCTCACTATATACACCAACGCGAAGATAAGACTTGATACGGGATTGTAGAACATGAATAGAGTGTACATACCAAATGTTAGTATTGACCAAAGAACTCTAGATTGTATTAAACTATTTATTTGATTCATATACCCCCAATATTGAATAAGATATGGAAGACCAGCACCGAGCACTAACGCTGGACATATTCCGAGTAACAACGGTAATATAGTTGATTCGGGTGTTGGGTCAAGAGTAGCAAGTTGAAGTGCAGCTATAACCCAAAATATTAATATAAATGAAATAGTACTTAGCACGACCTGTGCAAATCCAAGAAGAAATATTCTTGTTTCAGTAAAATCAACTGAGTCTATAGAAAACATTTGCTGAATTTTTGATTTTACCATAATGTACGTATTTAACACACTCTCGGAAATATTTTTTTATAAAATATATTATCGACACTTCCTAGTCGGCGTGAACAGCAGAACTGAAGCGTCGCTCTGATTGAGGAAGATATCCAGTTTAGAAGTGTGTTAGAACTACCCGAACGGATGGTGGTCTTTCGGCAGCAGACGTGAAAGATGTGGTGGTTGAGGTGATCGGACAACTCCCACTCCGAGGAATCGAGGAGTCGCCTCTCGATTCCGCCGATATCCGGCCTGTCGTCACCATGGCCAGTGCCAACCAGTCGTCTGTCTGGGAGGACCCCAGACGGACGACACGCCTGCGATGATTTTGTCATGGACTGGCTCACACCCTTCAGCGTGAGAAGTTCGAAATGGCAGCAAACATCCTGTTTCGACACCTTTCCCTGACGATTTTCGATCCTGACCGGTTGAGAACCGTTTCCATCGGCTTCGTCGATACCCCTACCCCGAATCTCTTGACCAAGACAGCGGTGAACTCTGTACAACCACGCCAACCGACGGTACCACGACCTGCCACCGTTACTGCACCGCGTATGTCGTCTCCAACGGAAAGCCAGTGACACTGGCGCTCTCCTGCGCCTGCAGCGACGAGAGGGAGGCCGACACGGTAGAGCGCGTACTCGACCGCGTCGGCACCTATCCCTTCGAGATTGACCTCTTGCTCGCTGATCGCGGCTTTTACACCGAACAGGTGTATTCGTCGCGCACGCGACCTAGCGACGACAGTGATCCCTGTTAAAGGAAGGGCGAGCGTATGAAGGACAAACATGACGACCTACCCATGTACAAGGACAGCGAGCGGGAACTGCGCTTCCCGCTCGCAGTGTCTGTCTCCTACCAGAACGGTGATCGCAGAAAGCACGGTGAAGTTGTCCGGGGGTACGTGGCGTGCGATCTCGAAGATCGCACGTCCACGCAGGTCGAACGCCGCTATCGGAAACGCTCAGCAATAGAGACGAGTTACCGGCTGTTTCGACAAGCGCGAGCAACAACGACGACACAGGATCCACTCGTCCGGTTCGCGTTCGTGATCGTGAACTTCCTACTGGAGAACCTCTCTTAGTGCTGTGATGGGCGGTCGTCCGTCCGCGGCGGGGCGGGCGCGACCTGCCTGGGCAGTTCACATTCACGACATTCTGTGACTGGATCCGCCACGAACTGGAACAGAGTTAGGGCGGCGGTGGAAGATCAAAATGAACGGCATCGGTATCCCTGACGCGTACGCCTCGGCCTAGCGAGTCGTCAGCAGCAGCTCTCGTAGAAATCTCTTCGACAACCACTCTAATCACTGTCTCTGTTTCATTCAGACCGACGCTTCAATTCGCTCAGCTACCGCTCCGAGATTGAACGGCTCACACCAACTCAATTCGGATTCCGAATTCTCGATTGGGAAGTACCGAGTATGAATATCTGGTTGTAGAGCAAGCTAATCAAGACGAGAACAGTCAGGTGGCCACGGGCGAGCGTGAGCCAATTCAAGTATATAAATCGCATAACGCTCTATAAACTCAGGGCGCGTCTCTCAAGCACCGTCGTTTTCCTCTCCGTGGCTGCCACCCCGACGCAGTCATGCATTTTCTACTGCACTAATTTGGGGTTTAGTTCAGTACTTTCGGTCAGACGGTGCGATCAATCCCACAACCGGACAGTGCACGAAAAGGGTGTAAGCCCCCTTTATTACGGGACTGCCCCCACAATCCCGTGAGTGCTGGTTTACCAGCACTCATGTGTTGGCGCTAGTCGAATGTCATTCTTTCGCGTGATTCGGGAGACAGTCACGATGAATTAGATTCTCGAGTCTGTCGCTATTCGATGTCGTATCCCCACTCACGGAGTTGGCTCGCGACCTCTTCCGGATGCTGCATGGCGACCAGATACGCTGCTTCTCGAACGTCAAGCGCGTAGACGTCCTCGCCGAGGAGGTCTTCGACGTCGTCTTGGAGGTCGCGCTCTCCGTTGACGGTCTCGCCCCGGACGTGCATCTGGATGATCTCCGGCCGGTCGGACTTGACTGTATCTCGGCGGTGGATCCACGGGAGCGAGTAGCCATCACTCGAGTCGCTGCCAGTGTCGTCGGTCGGCTCAAGGTCCGTCTCTTCGGCGGGTTCGTCGGGATCGAGGAGATCGTGGTTGACTCCCGTGTCCGCCGACTCTTCGCTCTCGTCGCCCTCACTGTCATCACTTAGGAGGTCGTCGCCGGCGCCGGGCTTCATAGGTCACCCTCCGCTTCAATCGCTGCGGCGAGTTCGTCGATCAACTCGAGCGTCTCGTGTTCTCGGTCGGGTACTCGGTCTCGGTGTTCGTCTGCGAATCGGAACGGCGAGCACTGGTGTTCCCATGCTCCGTCGAACAGTGCGCCGCGGATCGGAATCTCGACCGGACGGGGTACTCGAATTCCTGGAGGGTTTCGAGATACGTACGCTGGGTACCCGACCGCTTGTCGACTTGTTCGGGACGACAGCCAGCACGCCGATGTCGATCCCCAGCTCGTCCTCGAGGCCACGGACCAGTTGCTCGAGTCCGGCCACCGACCAGTTGCTCGAGCCCCACTACTGACTGCTTCCCTTTGCCGTCGCTTCCGCCGGGACGACGAGTGAGCCGCTCGCTCCGATCGCGTTGTAGAGGCCAGCGCCCTCGATCCGGGACGGATCGACGATGACCACATCATACTTCTCCGCGACGCCAAACTCGACCAGTACTTCACGGAGTCGTGTCTGGGGATCGAACGCCTCGCCCATGTCGTTAGCCATCTGGGCGACGCGGTCGAGGAGATCATCGAGGTTCGCGAGGGCGTTGTGCGATGGGACGATATCGATCCCGTGGTCGGTGGTCTGGATCAAATCCTTGAACGGGCCCTGTGGTCGGTCGATCAGATGACGAACGAGGTGGTCCCCATCCGAATTTACGCGATCATCGTTGACGTCGAGTTTGGGTGTTCGGCAGCGTGACTCGTCGACTCACTCCGGGCTGTAGACGACGTTCTCGAGCGCGTCTCCCTCCCCGTCCTCGAGCGCAGCCACGTTCGTCGCGACGATGTCGGCCAATCGGTCCCAGTGTTTCGGCGTGTGACCGCCGGTGTGGGGGGTGAGCAAGCAGTTCTCGAGGTCCCAGAGCTCGTGATCGCTCGGGAGCGGTTCGGGATCGGTGACGTCCAGCGCCGCCCCGCGGATTCCCTCGAACTGCAGCGCCTCGACGAGCGCGTCGGTGTCGACGATGCCGCCGCGGGCCGCGTTGACGAGCACGGCGTTCGGCGGCAGCGTAGCCAGCGCGTCCTCGTCGACGAGCCCGCGAGTGAGGTCGTTCAGCGGGCAGGCGAGGACGACGTAGTCGCTGCGCGAAAAGGCCTCGTGGACGTCGTCCTCGTCGAAGCCGAGCACCTCGTCGGTCGGGCCGCCCTTCTCGGGCGTGTAGCGGATGCCGATCGTCTCCACCTCGAAGCCCTCGAGGCGCTTTACGACCGCCTGCCCGATGGAGCCGAGGCCGACGACCGTTACGGTGCTGTCGGTGAACTCGTACGACTGGAAGTGGCGCCACTCGCCGTTTCGCTTGCGC
The DNA here is from genome assembly GCF_900116205.1 of Halostagnicola kamekurae. Classification (NCBI taxonomy): domain Archaea; kingdom Methanobacteriati; phylum Methanobacteriota; class Halobacteria; order Halobacteriales; family Natrialbaceae; genus Halostagnicola; species Halostagnicola kamekurae. Next base: position 15,584 of record NZ_FOZS01000009.1, read on the forward strand.
CGCCAGCCCTCGTGGAGGTTGCGCGCGAAGACGAGCATGTTGGCGATCGTCTGCTCGGCGATTCCGGGCGCGTGGATCCCGCCCGCGTTCGTCACGGCGACGCCGTGGTCGGCCAGCGCGTCCATCGGGACGTGGTCGGTGCCGGCGAACGTACAGGCGAACAGCTCGAGCCGATCGGCTTCCTCGAGCAGTGCCTCGTCGATCGTGACCCCGGTGACGACCCGCGCCTGCGGGACGAGTTCGTGTTCCTCCTTCGGCGTCCGCGCGAGCGCGACGGTGTGGTCGGGCAACCGTTCGCGGAGGATCTCGGCGTACGATTCCATCGACAGTCCTTCCGTCCCCTCCCGTAGAACGACGATATCTGGGTTCGTGCTCATGTGTGACGCGCGTCGGAACGACGCGATACCCTACGGTTGTCATCGATTCTCTTATTCTTTTTGTGTATCTGCCGTCAACATAGATTGTGTATAATTAAGTCCCTGGGGCGCGTCAGCGACTCGCATGAGCGAGCCAATCCGGGATCGCCTCGTCTCTCTCAGACGGAGCCTGCATCGCCACCCCGAGCCCGCGTGGCGCGAGTTCTACACCACGACGCGACTCGTCGAGGAGATCCGGGCCATCGGCGTCGACGAACTGGCCGTCGGCCCCGACGCCTACGACCCTGCGGATCGGATGGCCGTCCCCGACGACGACGAACTCGAGCCGTGGATCGATCGCGCCCGCGAACGCGGCGCGGACGAGGCGCTCCTCGAGCGAATGACCGGCGGCAACACCGGCGCCGTCGCCGTCCTCGAGCGGGGCGACGGCCCCGCGGTCGGCCTGCGGGTCGACATCGACGGGCTGTTCATCGAAGAATCGACCGATCCGAAGCACCATCCAGCGGACGAGGGTTTTCGCTCGGATATCGACGGCACGATGCACGCCTGTGGCCACGACGCCCACATGACGTGGGGGCTAGCCGTCCTCGAGGCGATCAAAGAGAGCGACTTCGCGGGGCGGCTGGTCGTCTTCTTCCAGCCGGCCGAGGAGACCGGCGGCGGCGGCTGTCCAATGGCGAAAAGCGAGTTCGCGGACGACCTGGACTACCTGCTCGCAATCCACGTCGGACTCGATCACCCCACGGGCGAGGTCGTGGCAGGGATCGAGAAGCCGCTGGCGATGTGCCACGTCGACGCGACGATCGAGGGGACCTCGGCCCACGCGGGCAAGGCCCCGAACGAGGGAGCCAACGCCATGCACGCGATGGGGGCCGCGATCGTGAACGCCTACGGCATCCCCCGGCACAGCGACGGCATGACTCGAGTGAATATCGGCAAGGCCGAGGCGGGCACCGCGAGCAACGTCATCGCCGAGGAGGCCCACATGGCGGCCGAGGCGCGCGGCGAGACGACCGCGGTGATGGAATACATGGAACGGCGACTCGAGCGCACGATCAAGTCGGCGGCGAAGATGCACGACTGCCGAGCCGAGGTCGACGTTGTCAGCAAGTCGCCGCGGGCGGACAGCGACCCCGAACTGCAGGCCCTAGTCAGCGAAATCGCGAGCGAGGTTCGGGGGATCGACCACGTGCTACCGGCCGCCGACTTCGGCGCGAGCGAGGACGCGACCTTCCTGATGGAGCGGGTCCAGGACGAGGGCGGGCTGGCAACCTACATGATCGTCGGCACCGATCACCCGACGAGCCACCACACGCCGACGTTCGACGTCGACGAAGCGAGTTTGCAACACGGCGTCGACGTACTGGTCGGGACGATCCGGGAGCTCGAGCGGCGGCATCCGGTTCCGCGTGTCGATGACGAGGCGACCGTAGAGCACGGGGAAAGCGGGGTACTCGGGGAGAGCGGGGCACTTGGCGAGGACGACGGATGAGCAGGGATCGCGACGCTGTGGATGCGCTCGTTACCCGCGAAGACATAGAGGCTGCACGAGATCGAATCGCCGACGTCGTCCACCGCACGCCGCTCGACACTTCCCGGACCTTCGCCGAACTGAGCGGAGCCGACTCGATCGGGCTGAAACTCGAGAACGCCCAGCGGACGGGCTCGTTCAAGATCCGCGGCGCGTACAACGAGATAAGCCAGCTCTCCGCGGCGGAGCGCGAGGCCGGGGTCATCTCCTCGAGCGCGGGCAATCACGCACAGGGGGTCGCTCTGGCCGGCGACCTGCTCGATATCGACACGACGATCGTGGTCCCGGAGGTCACGCCCGCGGCGAAGATCGAAGCCACCCGCGGCTACGGCGCCGAGGTCGTCGTCGAGGGCGACATCTACGAGCGCTCCTACGAGTACGCCACGGAGCGCGCCGCCGAAACCGGCGAGACGTTCGTCCACCCGTTCGACGACGAGGCGATCGTCGCCGGCCAAGGGACGATCGGCCTCGAATTGCTCGAGCAGTACCCCGATCCCGACACCGTTCTCGTCGCGATCGGTGGTGGCGGATTGATCTCGGGGATCGGGACGGTCCTGAAGGCCCACGATCCCGATATCCGCGTAATAGGCGTCCAGCCCGAGGGGGCGGCCCACGCGAAACCGTCGCTCGAGGCGGGGGAGATCCGCGAACTCGCGGACGTCGACACGGTCGCTGAGGGGATCGCCGACACACGGATGCTCGAGACCACCTTCGCGATCGCCCGCGAGGTCGTCGACGACGTCGTGACGGTCGACGATACGGAGATCGCCGCCGCGGTCGCGCTGCTCGCCGAGCGCGCAAAGACGGTGGCGGAGGGCGCCGGCGCCGCCCCGCTGGCAGCCGCGCTGTCCGATGATCTGACTCTCGAGGACGAGCGCGTCGCCGTCGTGATCTCCGGCGGGAACGTCGACCTCACCGAGCACGCCGAACTGACGCGAGCGGGTCTACACGAACTCGAACGCTACGTCGAGACCCGACTCGAACTCGACGGCTGGCCGACGACCGTTGGGACGGTCACGGAGACCGTGGCGGCCGAGGGCGCGGAACTGGACGCCCTCGAGCGCGCCCGGCGCACCGCGGTCGACGATCCGAACCGGGTGCCGGTCACCGTCGGCCTCGAGGGGAGCGGCCCCGACCATCTCACGGACGTGCTCGAGGCCCTGGACGCCCTCGAGGCGGTGTCGGTCGTGGAGCGCTCGCTCGAGTAACTACCAGCCGTCTTCGAGTTCGTCCGACGAGGAGGATGGGGTCGGCAATCCGACGAATGTCAACGAAACGCTTTCTACACCACACAGACAAGTCCGGATGTGAATCGACCGCTCGTCTATCACGTCTCACAGATGATCGTCGGCTGCGGTCTCATCCTGCTCGGAATTTCGGGCGTCGTGGCCGGCGATCTCGACGGCCTCCTGGTCCCCGTTACCACGGCGTTGATGATCGTCGGCGGCGTCGGAATCCTGCTCGGTAACGGATATCACATTTGGAACGAGAACACCGACCGCGTCGATATCGGCCCCGTGAGCTTCTGGCTCTCGATCGTCGCTGCGGTGCTTATTTTGCTCGCTGGCGTGTTGTCGCTCGCGGTTTGATCAGGCCGGCGAACGGTGAACAGCAGACTTCGATGGAGCCCTCGGGAGAACGAAAATCGATCGGCGGATGGGAGTCAGGCCACCTTCGCACTCGGTCCGACCGCCTCGATGGCCTCGAGGAAGATGCCGACCCCGAACTCGATCTCGCGCGCCGTCGAGTCAAGCGGCGGGAGCAGCCGAATCGTCTTCTTGCCACAGCCGAGCGTGAGGAGTCCGCGCTCGAGCGCCGCCTCGACCACGGCGGTGCGTCGCTCGGGGGTGTCGAACTCGACGGCCAGCATCAGCCCCTTACCGCGGACGTCCTCGACGTAGTCGGGCGCGTCGTCGCGCAGGAGTTCCTTTGCCTGCCGACCGCGCTCGAGAGCGTTCTCGAGCAGGTCGTGTTCCTGGATCGCCTCGAGCGTGAACGTCCCCATCATCGCGCCGAGGATATCGCCGCCGCCGAAGGTGGAGCCGAGCCGGTTCTTCTGGTCGGGGAATATCTCCGACCGGGAGATCGTCGCGCCGACGCGAAGGGCCTTGGCGCTGGCGATGACGTCGGGCTCGATCGGGTAGTGGTCCGAGGCCCAGATCTCGCCGGTGCGGCCGACGCCCGACTGGATCTCGTCGACGACCAGCGGGATGTCGTACTCGTCGGTGACGGCGGCGACCTCGCGCATGAACGCCTCGCTGGGGAACCGGTAGCCGCCGACGCCCTGGATCGGCTCGAGGGTGAGGAAGGCGATCTCGTCGGGATCGATGTGGCCGCCTTCGGGCGCGAGCATCGATCGGAGCTGGGACCGCCCGCCGGCGAAGAACCCGCAGTCGCAGGTGTCGCCTGGTCCGTCGCAGCCTCGATCGTCACAGAACGGTACGGTCTCGACGCCGCTTATCTGGGGATAGTGGCGCGTGTAGACCTCTTTGGACTTCGTGATCGATAGCGTTCCCAGGGTGCGGCCGTGGAAACTCCCCGCGAAGGCGACGCCGTACTTCGCGGGCGCCCGGTAGTCGCTGGTGATCTTCATCGCGTTCTCCATGGCCTCCGCGCCGGAGTTCGAGAGGAAAACCGTGTCCATCCCGTACTGGCTCGAGACCTCCGTGAGTTTGTCCATGAGGTGACTCGAGCCCGGTACCGACGACTCCTCGGGCGTCGGGCCGGCGCCGAAGTACATGTCCTGGCCGGCGATCTTCATCGGCTCGACGAGGTCGAACTCGGCGAGTTTCTCGGTGAGTTTCTCGTTGTTGTAGCCGAGCGGCGCCGCACCGATGTGACAGGTAAAATCCAGCAAGACGTTTCCGTCGACGTCGGTGACGAACGGGCCGTCGGCCTCGCGGGTGACGTCCCAGACGAACTCGTGGGAGTACTCGCTGGGCGCCGAGTTCGACTGGTGGAACTCGACCCACCGCTTCGCGTTGGGGCCGGGAAAGGCGCCCACGTCCGGTTCGGCTGTGTCCCTATCCATATACAAATTATGTGTACACCATACATTAAAACTTGTTATAGGTTGTCGGGGATATCGGTCGGAGACGACGAAGTCGAGCGGTCACCGCGTGAGAACGAGAATCGAGGTCCCGGTCAATGAAAGCGACCGGCGAGGGGGAGTCGCGAGCGGGTCAGTCGTCGTCCGATTCGACGGGGCCGCCGGGTCCGGCCGGTGGTGACTCGGGTTCGGTCGTCTTGCTCGAGCCGACAAGGACGGTCTCGTCCTGCAGTAACACCCGGCCGTGGCTCGAGGCGAAGTCCTTGATCAGCGAGCACATCGCGAGGAAGCAGACGAACGCGAACGGGGCGCCGGTGATGATGACCGCGTTCTGGAGCGCGGTCGTTCCGCCCTCGCCGCCGATGATCATGAGGATCGCCGCGGTCATACCGAGGACGACCCCCCAGAAGATTCGGTTGATGTTCGAGGGACTCGCCTTCCCGCCGGTCGTCATCATCGAGACGGCGAGTGTCGACGAGTCGGCAGACGTGATGAAAAACGTCGTCACGAGGATCATGAAGGCGATCATGAACACGGTTCCAAATGGGAACGCCTCGAAGAGAATGAAGCCCGAGATCTCCGGCGTGTTGTTAGCGATCACGTTGCTGAAGTCGGCCGTTCCGGTGTGGTGGTACTGCAGCGCGGTACCGCCGATGAACGTGAACCAGGGGATGGTCGCGGCTGAGGTCGCCCCGATTCCCGTAAACGCGACTTCGCGGACGGTCCGTCCCTTCGAGATGCGGGCGATGAAGAGGCCGGCGAACGGGGACCACGAGAGGGCCCACGCCCAGTAGAAGACGGTCCACGAGTTCATCCATCCCGTCCCGCCGTCGGAACCGGTGCCGGTGTACAGACTCATGGACGTGAAGTCGGCGATCATGCCGCCGATCGCCTGCGAGCCGAGCAGAAGCAAGAACAGCGTCGGGCCGAGGATGAACGTCGCGAGCATGAGCGCGACGAACAGGATCATGTTGAAGTTCGAGAGCCGTCGGATCCCCCGATCGACGCCGAGGACCATCGAGATGGTAAACAACAGCGTCATCGTGGTCACCACGAGGAGGATGCCGACGTTTCCGAGGTCGATCCCCCATTGGTAGCTGAGGCCGGCGATGAACTGGCTCCCGATGAAGCCGAGCGACGTCGCCACGCCGCCGATCGTCGCGAAGACGGCCAGGATGTCGACGACCTTCGCGGCGGGGCCGTCCAGGTTCTCCTTTCCGAGAATCGGCGTCAGCGCCGAGGAGACCCGTAACGGGACGTCCTCGTAGTTGTACGCGAAGTAGGCGATAGCGAGCCCCATGATCGTGAACACCGCCAGTTGGGGTAGCGCCCAGTGGAACAGCGTCTGCTGGATCGCGATCGGGACCGCCTCGGCCGTGCCTCCCTGGACATCGAACAGCGGGGAGGGATTATCGTAGTAGAAAAGCGCCTCCGTCGGGCCCCAGAAGACGACGCCGGCGGCGAACCCGGCAGAGTACAGCATCGCGAAGTACGACAAGAAGCTGTACTCCGGATCCGAATCCCCCATCTTGATCTTCCCCCACGGCCCGACGATCAGGAACAACAGGAAGAGGACGATCAGGAACACGATCACTAGCAGCGCCCAGTTCAGGTATTCGACAACCCAGCCGTAGGTCGTGTTGATCGCCTCCGTGACGGCGCTCTGATTGATGAAAAACGCCGCGATCACGCCGACGGTCAACAGCGCGCCGAACGCGAACACGATCGGATCGATCTCCTCGAGGAAGGTGTCGACCGCCCCCTTTTCCGCGTCACTCATCCGATCTCACCCCCCGACTCGAGCGACACCCAGCCGGTTGGCCGTGTCTCCACCTGACATCTGCCGTGCTGCGCGATGGCATACCGCATCCATTGACACCGTATACAATAAGTGTTTCTCACTCTGGCAGATAATACACGGATAGCGTTTACTTTGCATTAATTCGGATAGTGCCGAGCAACTCCAGAATAAGTGGACGTACATTCGATATATTTATATATAACCAACATATATAGGCTAATTTAGCTATATGGACAATTATACTGAATGAGGGATGTACTCAGGAATCGATCACAAGGAGTGGCGACGCGACGAACGAATCGATTCACATCGCGGATCGAGCGCGACGACGCAGCGAACGAAAACGAAGTTCGATGGGGCCGTCAGTTCGTCAGTTCTTCGAGTTTCTCGTCGCGGGCTGTGGCACTCTCGGCGACCCGGTCGGCGAACTCGTCGACGCGGTCTTTGATCTCCTCGCGGGTGTCTGCGGGCGAGAACGTGTCGGACATCGTCAGGAGGCGGACGAACGCGCGGAGTTCCTCGTCGGTGAGCTGTGCGAACTCCTCGTTCTCGAGTTTCGCGATGACCTCGTCGACGTCGATCTGGCCGACCGGTTCGACGTTGAACTCGACGTTGACCATCCGGTAGTTCGATCCCGCCAGGTGCTGTTCGGCCTTTCCAACGCCCTCCGAGAGCATGTCCTTGAACGGCGCGTGATAGCCCATCGTCCCGAGGTGGAGAAACGCGAGCATGTCGGTGATCCCCTGCGTGTAGGCGTCGCGGTCCTCGTCGTCGGGATCGAACACTGTCTCGCGGTCGCGTTCTTCCATGTACTCGAACAGGATACTGAAATCGAGAATCGCGTTGCGAACCCGTCGCCGGATGCGGTTGCGCTTCTGTTTCTTCGAGTGGTCCGTATAATCGGTCTTCCGCCCGAGCAGGAAGTCGCGGTCGGACGGTGTGAGAATGCCGCGGGGCCGATCCGAGTCCGCCGCCGTTCGAAGCGACTCCGGAACGTCGTCTTGGCTCATACGTCACACACCGTTTGCTCGCGAATTAACGTTTCTGTTCTCTAGAACATGATTTCGGAACCACAGCTCCGGCGGTCGTCCCGTATCGATCGCGGTCCGCAGTTCAAACCGGCCGCTGAGAGAGTTCGACCGCGGTTTCGGCGAGGACATCGACGCCGTGTCCCAGGCTGGCTTCGTCGACGTCGAACGTCGGCGTGTGGTGGCTCGTCGGGTGATCGGTGCCGACGATGAGGTACGACGCGAGCCCGCCGCCACCGTCTTGCACGCGGTTCATCAGGTAGGTGACGTCCTCGCTGACGCCGACCTCCGCCGTCGGAACGACGCGCTCGACGCCGTCGACCCCTCGAGCGGTCCGTTCGATGAGGTCGCACAAGGCCGGGTGGCTGTCGGCCCGGGGCGACTCGCTGATCACCCGCGGCGTGACGTCGCAGTCGTGCATCTCCGCCGCGGCGTAGCAGACGCGCTCGAGTTCAGTTCGCATGTACTCCATAAGACCGGTCGTCTCGCCGCGGACCTCCGCCTCCATCGTGATCTCCTCCGCGATGACGTTGCTCGCGGTGCCGCCCTCGATGTGCCCGACGTTGATGCGGGTCATCCCGTCGCTGTGGCGAGGAATCGCGTAGGCGTTCTGGATCGCCGTCGCGGCGGCCTGCATCGCGTTTCCGCCCTCGTTGGGCGCTTTTCCGGCGTGCGCGCTGGCGCCCTCGAACGTCGCCGTCACGTGGGCCATCGCCAGCGGCTTCTCGACGCCGGCGACGATCTCGCCCGTCGGATAATCGAGGCCAACGTGCAACGCGAGCAGGTAATCGACGTCGTCGAGATAGCCGCCTTCGGCCATGGCCTTCCCGCCGCCGGAGATCTCTTCGGCGGGTTGGAAGAACACCTTCAGCGTCCCCGAAAAGTCGCTCCCCTGAATCGCCTCGATCGTCCCGAGCGCCATCGCGATGTGAGCGTCGTGACCGCAGGCGTGCATGTAGCCGTCGTGTTCCGACCGAAATCCCTCCGCGGCCGGCCGGTGATCGTCGGCCGTCGACTCCGTCATCGAGATCGCGTCGAGGTCGACCCGCAGCGCCACGGTCGGTCCCTCCCCCTGCTCGAGGACGCCGACGACGCCGGTGTGGCCCCCGGCAGTTCGCTCGAGGATATCTTCGCGGACGCCGGCCTCGCGCGCTCGCTCGAGCCAGGAGTCGAGTTCGTCCTCGTCGGGGACGGCCATTCGCGCGTCGGTCGCCATCGACTCCCGTCCGACGGCGATCTCGTCGACTCCGAGTCGCTCGAGTTCCTCGACGACGCGGGCCGTCGTCCTGAACTCTCGCCACCCCGGTTCGGGATGGCGGTGAAACGCGCGCCGTAATTCGTGCAGTCTGTTTCGGACTTCGTATGCCATTCTTTCTCAATACTAGCGGGGGTACCTACTTAACGATAGTCAATGAAATACTTGGGCTACGTACGTTCGCTCAAGCCGTCTGCTTCGCCTCGGCCGTCACGTGTTCGATCGCCTCCACGACGACGTCGAGCGCCGTCTCGGCCAGTTCGTGAGTGAGCACGAGCGGCGGGAGGAATCGGAGCACGTTGCCGTGCCGACCGGCCGTCCAGACGAGGACGCCGCGCTCGAAGCAGTACTGCTGGATGGCATCGGCCGCATCGCCGTCAGGCCGGCCGTCCGCGTCGACGAACTCGGCGCCGATGAAAAGCCCCTTGCCGCGGATGTCCGCCAGCCGTTCCGTGCCGTCGGCGGCCTCGCGGAGTCGACCCTGAATGTACTCGCCGAGTTCGCGAGCGTGGGCGAGCAGGTCGTGGTCCTGAATGTACTCGATGGCGCGGGTGCCGGCGCGCATGCCGACGACGTGCCCGCGGTAGGTCCCGGCGTGGTCGCCCGGGCCCCACGTGTCGAGTTCCTCCCTGTACATCGTCGCCGAGAGCGGGAAGCCGACACCGCCCAGCGCCTTCGCGGAGGTCATCACGTCGGGCGCGACGCCCGCCCAGTCGCAGGCCCACCACTGGCCGGATCGTCCGAGCCCGCTCTGGATCTCGTCGAAGATGAGCACGACGTCGTTGTCGTCGGCGATGTCGCGCAGTCCCTGCAGGAACCCTTCCGGCGGCGTGACGATCCCGCCCTCGCCCTGAATCGGTTCGACGACGATCCCCGCCGGGTTCGCCAGCCCGCCGTAGGGGTCCTCGACGATCGCCTGAACCTCTTCCAGGGCGTGATCGACCGCCTCCTGGGGTGTCTTGTCCTGGCGGAACGGGTGGGGGTACGGCGCGTGGACGATGTCCGGGAGCAGGGGTGTGTAATGGCCCTTGAACTCCTTGTTCGACGTGACGCTCATCGCGCCGCTGGTCGCGCCGTGATAGGCGCCGCGGAACGCGATGAGGCCGTCGCCGCCGGTGTTGTACTTGGCTAGCTTGATCGAGGCCTCGATCGCGTCGCTGCCGGTCGGTCCGCCGAAGACGACCCGGTTGTTGCCCTGCAGTCCGTCCGGCGCGATCTCGTCGAGTTTCTCGATTAGCTCGAGGCGCGCCTCCGTCGGAAAGTCGACGGTGTGGACGAGCTTGTCGGCCTGTTCGTGGACGGCCTCGAGCACGTAGGGATTCGCGTGGCCGACGTTTAACACGCCGATCCCCGCGAAGAGATCGATGTACGTGTTGCCGTCGGCGTCGCGCACCGTCGCGCCTTTCCCCTCCTCGAACGCGATCGGGATGTCGTTCGGGTACGCGACCGCGCTGCTGTCGATCTCTTCTTGTTTCTCGAGCAGCGATCGAGTCTTCGGCCCGGGAACAGAGCCGACGTTCGGTGCTTCATCGAAGTGGAGTTCGTCGATCGGCGGTCCTGCCGTCATACGTCACCCCAGGTGAAACAGATATTAATAACTTGTCCACATTATCCATGCAGGCCATCTACAGATACTGATTACAAAACGCCGAATGAATGACAGAGATCTGTCTTTATGTGGTGAGAGAGTAGGCCCGCCATCGTGACGTGGGTTGTCACATCGAGTGTCGGCATCTCGCATCGAGTCTCAGTTTCCCGCATCGAGTGTCGGCTTACTCCCCCAACCGTGAGGGCGGGGCATCCGCCCCGTTTCGTCCGTGAAACCGAACACAGCGCGGCGGCCTACTCGTCGAGGCCGTCGGCCGGCGACACCCAGACCGTCTTTTTGTTCGTGAACTCGCGGATGCCGTCGGCGGCGAGTTCGCGTCCGTACCCGGAGTTTTTGATACCGCCGAACGGGAGTTTCGGGTGTGACTGGACGAGTTCGTTGACGAAGGCGGCGCCCGCCTCGAGTTCGTGGGCGACGCGCTCGCCGCGCTCTAAGTCTGTCGTCCAGACGCTCGCGCCGAGCCCGAATTCGGTGTCGTTGGCGAGCGCGATCGCTTCGTCCTCGTCCTCGACGACGAAGAGGCTCGCCACCGGGCCGAACAGTTCGTCGCATCCTGCGGGGCTGTCGGCCGGGACGTCTTCGAGCACCGTGGGTTCGAAGAAGTACCCCTCCCTGTTGATCCGTTCGCCCCCGGTCAGGGCGGTCGCTCCGGCGTCGAGACTCTCTGTGACCTGTGTCTCGAGCGTATCGAGGAGGTCGGCCCGGGCGATGGGACCGACGTCCGTGTCGGGGTCCGTCGGGTCGCCGACGGTGAGCGACTCCATCTCACGGACGAAGCCGTCGCGGAACTCCTCGTAGACATCCTCGACGACGATGAAGCGCTTGGCCGCGATGCAGGCCTGGCCGTTGTTGTTGACCCGAGCCTGGGCGCCGACCTCACACGCACGCTCGAGCGGCGCGTCGTCGAGGACGACGAAGGGGTCGCTTCCGCCGAGTTCGAGGACGGTCGGTTTGAGGTTCGCACCGGTGGTCTCCGCGACGGCCCGTCCCGCTCGGACGCTTCCCGTCAGCGTCGCAGCCGCCACGCGGTCGTCCGCGATGACGTCGTGGAGGCTGTCATCGTCCACGAGAATCGTCGTAAACGCGCCATCGGGGAACCCGGCGTCCGCGAGAACGCGTTCGATGGTCGTCGCACAGCCGGTGACGTTCCGTGCGTGGCTGAGCAAGACCGTGTTTCCGGCGGCGAGCGTCGGTGCCGCGACGCGCAGGACCTGCCAGAACGGGTAGTTCCACGGCATCACCGCCAGGAGCGGGCCCAGCGGTTCGTAGGAAACCTTCGTCTTCGCCCGCGGGTGGACGCCGATGCGCTCGTCCTGCAGGAACTGGGCGGCGTGTTCGGCGTAGAACTCGCACACCCACGAGCACTTTTCTATCTCGGCGCGCGCCTGTTCGATCGGTTTCCCCATCTCGCGAGTCATCAGGGCGGCGTAGTCGTCCTCGTTCTCGCACAAGACATCGGCGATACCGCCGACGAGCGCCTGGCGTTCGGTTATCGGTCGTTCGCTCCAGGATTCGAAGCGGTCGGCCGACCGCTGTACGAAACGCTCGAGCGCCTCGTCGTCGTGTTCGTCGTACGTTTCGATCGGTTCGTCCGTCGTCGGATTGATAGTCTGCATAGTGTTGATGAGTGCCAACCGCTCCTGTTATTCGACCTTGGCTATGGCGTCGATCTCGACGCTGACGTCCCCGGGAAGTCGCGCGGCCTCGAGACAGACGCGGGCCGGCGGTTCGTCGCCGAAATGATTCGCGTAGGCCTCGTTGACCGCGTCGTAGTCGTCCATGTCGTCGAGATACACCGTTACCTTCACCACGTCCTCGAGCGAGCCTCCGCCTTCCGCCAGCACCGCCGAAAGGTTGGCTATGACCCGGTCGGTCTGGTCCTCGATATCGCCGTCGACGTCCGCCATCGTCTCCGGGTCCACGGGACCGAATCCGGAGACGAACAGGAAGCCGTCGACCAGGATGCCCTGGGAGTACGGGTTGTCAGTGTTCGGTGCGTCTTCGGTCGTGACCGCCGTTCGCTGGGCCATAAATGGGTTCGAGTGAATTCACGGACAGCAATGTAATAAACGTTATTAGACTTTTACGTACACATAATCCGTTTTCGAAGTGCGAGGGAGAGGGAAACCGAGTCGATCACTGTGGATCGGCTGGACCAACCGCCGTTCCTGATGAGTCGCGGTGTCGAGAGTTCAGTCGGTGATACCCACGGCGACGGAGGGTTTCGCTCGTCGTCGAGGTCTCGCATGGGATTCGTTCGACGGCCCGCTCGAGCACACGCTCGGAGAACTAGTCGCTGCGCCTGTGTGAGTACCCTACCGCCTTGCACGAGAGGCTCTCTATGACACCTTCATATAGGTCAAAGCTTTTCACGGTTGCTATTGGCAATTTCCTATGGGACAAGACAGTCCTGAAGCAGATTCGAGCGATTCGGCGGACGAATCCACGGAACGCGTTCGGACGACGAAGCGGACGTTCCTCCAGGGGACCGGCGCCACACTGGGAGCCGGCATGGTTCCGGTCGGAGCCAGTAGCGCGTTCGAGCGATCGAACGTAGCGTCGCCATCCAACGCCGTCGCAGAAGCCGCCGACGGAATGGTCTCGAGCGTCCATCCGCAGGCGACGGAAGCCGGCGTGGAGGTCCTCGAGAACGGAGGGAACGCCATCGATACGGCGGTTGCCGTCCAGTTCGCGCTCAACGTCGTTCAACCCCACTCGTCGGGGATCGGTGGCGGCGGGTTCACGCTCGTCTACAGCGCCGCGGAGGACGAGATTACCGCCATCGACAATCGGGAGCGAGCACCCCTCGGCGCACAACCCGACATGTTTCTGGACAATCAAGGCGAGGAGGTGCCGTTCTTCGACCGCCACACGAACGGCAAGGCGGTCGGCGTCCCCGGGACGCTGAAGGCCGCCGACGTGGCCGTCAAGCGGTTCGGACGAACGCCGCTCGACGAACTACTCCAGCCGGCCATCGAGTTGGCCGCACCGGGCGGACGAACGGTTACCGTCGACGAGTTCCTGGCGGGTTCGATCGCGGACAACGTCGACGATGGAGCGCTCACCCCGACCGCTCGAGAAGTGTTCGCTCCGGGAGGCGACCCCCTCGAGGCGGGCGACGAACTCGTTCAGTCGGACCTCGCCGATACCCTCCGCACCATCCGCGACGACGGCATCGGCTCGTTTTACAAGGGAGAGATCGCGGAGGATATCGCCGAGACGGTTCAGGGTGCGGCACGCTCCCGCAAGACGGGCGGGAGCATGACCGTCGACGACCTCGGCCGCTATAACGTCGCCATCACCAGGCCCACCTACGAGACCTACGACGGTGACGCACACGAGATCACCGTCCGAACGATGCGTTCGCCGACCTCCGGCGGCTACGTCATCGCACAGATTCTCGCCCTCCTCGAGTCGTTCGATCTCGCGCAGTACGATCGGCGGTCGTTCGACGTGTACCACCGGCTGATCGAGGCGTTCCAGTTGGCGTTCGCCGACCGCAACGAGTACCTCGGCGACGAGGAGTTCGTCGACATCCCGTGGCAGGGACTGCTCGACGACGAGTACGTCGACGCTCGCCGGCGGATCATCGACCCGGAAACGGCGACGTCCGCGACTCGCGAGCCCGGTGATCCCTTCGCCCATCAACCCGGCGGACAGTACTACACGAGCCCGAGAGACATCGAGCAGGCCAAACACGACGGCAACGCCTCGGGCGCACGGAACGGGAAAGGCAACGAGCCCCGCACGAACAGTGCCGTGGCCCACCCCGGGCAGACGACGCATTTTACGACGGCCGACGCCGAGGGGAACGTCGTCTCCTGGACCAGCACCATCGAACAGTTGTTCGGATCTGGAATCATGGTTCCCGGTCGGGGCTTCATGCTGAACAACGAGCTCACGGACTTCGACGCAACCCCCGGCGGACCGAACGAGGTGCAGCCGGAAAAGCGCCCGCTGAGCAGCACGAGTCCGACGATCGTCACGCGCGACGGTGACCCCTTCCTGACGGTCGGCTCCCCCGGCGGCTGGTCGATCATCCACACCGTCTCCCAGATCCTGCTCAACGTCGCCGAGTTCGGCATGGACATCGACGACGCTATCGCGGAACCTCGCGTCTACTCCGCGACCGGGACCTGGGTAGATGCCGAAAACGGCGTCCCCGACGACGCCGTTGACGAACTGAACGCCGCCGGTCACGACGTCTCTACCGTCGATTCCATCGGCAACGCCCAATCCATCCTCGTCAAAGAAGACGGCGGCTACGTCGGTGTCGCTGACCACCGGAGGAACGGTTCAGCCGGGTCGCCGTCGTGATGGACACGACGATCTAATACTGAAACACGACCTGTCCAAACGAGAAGGATTTTTCGGCGGTATGTTCGAATCTCGACGGAACGGTTGTTCAGAGACGAGGATGTCGCTCATAGGTGTCTCTACAAGGCGAGGCAAGAACAGGGAGCGCGGATGATACGAAGTAAAATCGACGGGTCCGGGAACGTCTCGTCAACGACTGACTGGGTGTATCAAGAGACGGTCGGTGGGCTACCTGTCTAAACCGAACATGTCGGAAGCGATGGGATTCCATTTTTCCAGTGAGGACTTCGGGGCGGTTGAAAAGAGCGAAATCCTAACTTTGAATGCCATCGGTACCATCCAGTCGTCCTGTTTACGTATTCGGTCGGGATCGTTCAGTGATATCTGTGCCCGCTCTGTCGTTCGAACATCGGTCACTACGAGGTCGTGAACCGGCTCGGGGTCAAGTGGTTCGAGACGCCTTTGGCGTCTCGTCACTAAGCGGGATCGGAGATCCCGTGAGGTCCGCGAACCCGAAGGGTTCGCTTGATCCCGAAAGGCGAAATCCTCGGACGACCCCGAGGCACTCGCCGCGTTTCTTCTGTAGAGTCAGGCGTCGGCGGATCGGGCAGGGTCGATTCGCGACAACCGCATCGCGTTCCCGGTGACGCCGAGGCTCATCCCCATATCGCCGACGACGACCGCCAACGCAACGCTGACTAGACCCAGCGGCACGCCCAGCGCGAGCAAGAATTTCACGCCGAGGCTCGCCCAGATATTCTGTCGGATCACGCCGTTGGCCGTATGCGACAGGTCGTACAAGTACGGGAGTTTCCCGATGTCGTCGCCCATCAACGCGATGTCTGCCGTCTCGAGGGCGGTGTCGGTCCCGGCCGCACCCATCGCAATGCCGACCTCCGCGGTGGCGAGCGCGGGCGCGTCATTAATCCCGTCACCGACCATCGCGACCTCACCGCACTCCGCTTGTAACTCCTCGACTGCGTCGACCTTCTCGTCCGGTAGGAGGTCGGCGCGGTATTCGTCGACGCCGGCCTGCTCGGCGATGGCACGAGCGGTGCCCTCGTTGTCACCGGTCAGCATCACTACTCGCTCCACACCAAGCTCTTGGAGCCGCTCGACGGCCCGCCTCGAGGCTGGGCGTACCTCGTCCGCGATGGCAATTGCACCCAGCAGCTCCGACTTCGTACCGACGATAACGACCGTCTTGCCCTCCCCCTCCAGCGTCGCGAGCGCGTCCTCGGCGAACGCCCCGTCGTCACCCTCGACCGCGTCTGGTGCTGGAACACCGCCGTCGGTCGCTGAGCGGGCCCGGGTGAGGTCGAAGCCCAGTTCCTCGAAGAGTGCGGGTTTTCCCGCATAGTACGTCTCGCCGTCGATATCGCCACGGATTCCCTTGCCGGTCAGGCTCTCGAAGGCGTCCGGCTCGGGTGAGTTACCCACGCCCGTATCATCGGCGCGGGCGAGAATCGCTGTTGCGATGGGGTGTTCGCTCCGTCGCTCCAGCCCGGCCGCGTACCGGAGCAGCGTCGCCTCGTCGGTGTCGCTGACTGGGATGACGTCTGTGACGGCGAGTTCGCCCTTCGTGAGTGTGCCCGTCTTGTCGAGGGCGACGGCGTCGACCTCGCCCATCGCCTCGAGGTAGTTACCGCCCTTGATGAGGACGCCGTTTTTCGCAGCGCTAGTGATGCCCGACACCACCGAGACGGGCGTGGAGATGACGAACGCACATGGACACGCGATCACCAGCAGCGTGAGTCCGCGGATGAACCACGTCTGCCAGTCGGCAGCGAAGGTGAAGCCGTATCCAGCTACGTCCACCGAGACGGGAGTGGTGATTACCAGCGGCGGAAGGACCGCTGTAAGGATCGCCAGAACGACTACGACAGGCGTGTAGTACCCCGAAAACCGATCGACGAACTGCTCGGTCTCGGTCTTTTTCGCCTGTGCGCCCTGCACCATCTCGATGATGCGCGAGAGAGTGGAGTCACCCGCCGTCGACGTGGCCTCTATCTCGAGGTACCCCTCCTCGGTGATCGCGCCGGCGTACACCTCGTCACCGGAGGTCTTGTCGACGGGAACGCTCTCGCCGGTGATCGGCGACTGGTCGACCGCACTCTCGCCGTCGATGACCGCCCCGTCGAGCGGGATCTTGTCACCCGGCCGGACGACCACCGTTTCACCGACGGCTACGTCCTCGGCCGGTATCGTCACCTCCTCGCCGTCGCGCAGGACGGTGGCCTCGTCGGGCGACAGTTCCATTAGCTCTCGCAGGGAATCCCGCGCCCTGTCCATCGCGTAGTCCTCGAGCAGCTCGGCGATGCTGAACAGAACGGCCAGCGTGGCGGCTTCGACGAAGTAGCCGATACCGGTCGCGGCGATGATCGCCGTCCCCATCAGCAGATCGATGTCGAGACTCCGATTTTTGGCTGAATAATAGCCACCACGGACGACGGGAATACCGCTGACAGCGACGGCACCGAGGAACAAGACATCTGCGACGCGAAGCGGGTAGTCGAGGCCGCTCGCTATCGTGACGTTCTGGCCAGTGAGAAGGAATTCGAAGACAAGACCGAGGGTGACGAACGCCGCACCGAGCCACGTCTTCTTCGCGCGGGCGCTCGTCCAGACCTCTGAAGGTGGTGCGATGTCGACGCCGTCACTCGCCTCGATTCGCTCGTCGCCCTCAGTGCCGGGGCCGCCAACAACCTCGTAGCCGGCGCCTTCAATCGCCTTGACTACGTCGGCTTCGCTGGTGCGTTTGGGGTCGTACGTGATGTTGGCCGTGCCGGTGGTCGGCTGGAGCGTGGCGTCGACGACGCCGTCGACGCGCTGGAGGCTCTTGTCGACTTTCTGCGCACACGACGGACAGTCCATCTCGGGGACGGTAAGGCGAGCGGACAGCTCCCGTTGTTGCCCGCCGCCGTTCGGCGGTCCCGCCGTATCCCCATCCAGATTCTCTGTCATTACGTCACGGTAGGAACGGGAGTTCGATATGTCTTTGTTGGAATATTCCAACCAGGGTCAGTGGGATGTCAGTCGTTCTTCCGCAACCCGCTCGCCGGCGACGTATTGCTTCGCTAAATATTCCTCCGCCCGCCGGAGTCGGTAGGTGAGTGTTGAGCGCGGCACGTCGAGATGGCCGGCGAGCCCACCGACGTCGGTCTCGCGGGGAGATTCATAGTAGCCGTGTTCGACGGCGGCTTGGAGAGCAGCCTCCTGTGTCGGGGACAATCCACTTGGTGTCCCGTCGTTCTCTCGAGTTACTGTCGTCGTGTCCGCAGTGCGGAGCATCTCCATCTGAGCACAGTCCCCGACGGCGGTCTCCAGAGCGTCGAAGAACGCCGCCACGTCGCCGTCCCCGGAGTGGATTAGTCGCCACGTGTAGTGACGCCCCTCGTGGCGGGTTTCGAACAGCACGCCGTCGCCGAGATGGTCTCGTGCGATGTGGGGAACTGAGGCGCAGGTAGGAGTACGCTCCCAGTCGGAATAGAGGACGAGCCTGTTGTCCGCCCGATCCAGGACTCGAGTGGTCTGTGTAGCGCCGCAGTTCTCAGTGGCGAGACAGTCAGCGTAGTAGTCGCCGTCGAGAAAAGCGTCCTCGATGGCGTCGAGCGCCTCGGGAGTTCCGGTGGCATGGTCGACCCGCCAGAGACGCTCGGCAGTAGCGTGGAGCGAGAGCGAACGGACGCGAGCGTTAGGGTGGTCGGCAAGGGCGTCTGCCACCTCGTTGCAACCCGGTTCGTATTCCAGGGCGAAGACGAGTTCACGCATACTCCTCTGTACGGCCTACTACCATTTGACACCCTCCTTCGTGTTTCTCAGAAGTGACGGCGTGTATCCACGGTCTGAAGACCGTGGTATTGTGTCTGTTCAGCGTATGAATTACTGGAAATATTCTTTCTACCACCTCGCCAACCGATCGAACTAGATATTTTTCTAACTAGATGAAGTCGATATACATTTGATATATACTGTTCGTACCTTATATATAATCAGCCTAGAAAATCTTTATTATATCAAGAGTAAATATTTCAAGCGCGATGGAAGATCAGGATCAGACAGAGGTGAGCAGACGTACTGTCCTTAGAACGACCGGCGCGATCGGCGCAGCCGGTCTCGGGCTGTCGATCGGGACCGGCACCGGGGCCGCCGTCGAGACGGGTGAGCCAAGCGCGTGGACACGCGAGCACGCGAACAACATCGAACTCACCGACGACCTGACGGCGCCGGTGATCGACGAGAATCCCGACGTAATCTCGGACGACTACTGGGTCTGGGACACGTGGCCGCTTCGGTACCGCGACGGTTCGATCGCGAAGATTAACGGCTGGCAGATCGTCTTCTCGCTCACAGCGTCGAAGGACCTCGTGCCGGGCGCTCGCCACAATGAGGCGACGATTCGTTACTTCTACTCCCGGAACGGCCATGACTGGACTGAGGGCGGGACGGCCTTCGAGAACCCACTCGGTCATCATCAGTGGGCCGGCTCCGCGATGTACGACCACGAGCAAGACCAGATCTACCACTTCTACACCGCGACCAGTCCCGAGCCGGAGTTCCGCCAGCGACTCGCGCTCGGCAAAGGCGCGTCGCTCGAGACCGGTCCGCACGGCGTCGACCTGGTCGGAGACCAAGAGCACGTCATCATGGCCGAGGCCGACGGCGAACTCTACCAGACGCTAGAGCAGTCCCGGGACCAGGGCATCGTCTATGCGTTCCGCGACCCGTGGTACTTCCGGCACCCCGAGACGGGCGAAGACATGGTCGTCTTCGAGGGCAACACGCCCACAGACGGCGAGGACCCGAGCGATCCGCGGAGTTACAACGGGAACGTCGGGGTAGCGCGGGCGACGAACGACGACCTCACCGAGTGGGAGTTGCTCCCACCGAACCTGGAGGCCATCGAGGTCAATCAGCAACTCGAGCGCCCCCACTACGTCTTCCAGGACGGGAAGTGGTATCTGTTCGTGCTGAGCCACGAGTTTACGTTCGCACCCGGCCTCTCGGGGCCTGATGCCCTGTACGGGTTCGTCGCCGACTCGCTATACGGCGACTACGAGCCGCTCAATGAGAGCGGACTGGTCCTCGCGAACCCCGAGGCGGCGCCGTTCCAGGGCTACTCTTGGTTAGCGATGCCTCAGGGTAACGACGTCCTCGTCGAGAGCTTCGAGAACTTCCGCGGCCTCGACGACACCTCTCGGGGCGAGATCGGTCTCGACGAAGTCGGATTCTTGCCAGCCGAGGAACAGAAGGAGCTGTTCGGTGGTACCCTCGCCCCGAGTCTGAAAGTCCAACTCGACGGCACCGAGACGCGGGTCGTCGCCGAACTCAACGATGGCCATTTCATCCCGTCGGGCGGCAGTCCGAACGGAAACGGCAACGGACGCGGTCGGTAGGCGACACTACCAGTGGCCACGAAGACGATAAGAAGGAGAGTAATGCCGGATAGGCGACTCAGTCAACGACACTTGACGATCCCTAAGGGACGTCACCTCAGGTGAGACCCCTCGTGAAGCTCGATTCCCAATGGCTGTGAGGCGAGGTCGTAGACGACCATGTCTTCAACTCTCGCGGCGCCTTTATCCGCGAAAAGGGACATTCCAGTACTGTCCCAGTCCGGGAATATTTGATTCGTCATCACCCTCCGTCCACCGTTGCCGAATATTTCGACCGACGATCGGTCGACGAGGACGCGAAGCTGAATCGTTCCGTCCTCTCGTAGTTCGAGCGGCATCGTCGTTGTGTCTTCTTGACCTGGATCGTAGAATCCGTCTGCCGGGCCATCGACTGACGATTCCAATCGATCGAACTCCAACTGGTTTTTATCCGTGTAGTAGGTGATCACGCTTTGATCATTCTCACCCTCTCGAACTCGAAGTCCGACCGTATCGGCGCTATGCGGGTCGATCGTCATGATTATCTCAAGCGACCGTCCGTTCGCATTCGTGTCCTCGAGCGGATCTCTACACGACGTGACCATCTCCTTGCTGACATCGGCGAGTTTGTCCTGCCGGAGGTCAACGAGTTTCTCGGCCGGATACTCTCGCAGTCTGATGTCACTCTCTTCTCCTTCGAGGGCAACGTTACGTGGAACCGACATGATACCGCGCCATCCGGTTTCGGGGATGAAGTCCATGTAGGGCCAGTGAGCCGCCCACCCGATCTGGATTCGACAGTCATTGGGCTCGTTGTCCCATGACATAGCAGCGAAGTAATCGTAGCCATAATCCGCGAGTTCGCGATCCTCCATCGTGAACTCGTGTCCATCAAACTCACCTATGAGGTGATCGACGTGAGGGTCACCTTGGACGGAGACCGTCAGTACCCATTTGGTTTCGTCAGTACCCTCGACGGGTAGTTCGAACAAGTCCGGACATTCCCAGAGATCCACAGTATCATTGTAGACACCGTTGTTTGTCTCGATCTCAGCGACTACGTCCTCATACTCGTCGATCGTGAACGTGCTTTCGTACGTCCAGTCGATGTGGTCCTCGGAACTGTAAAATTCGATACCGGCGGGTCGTTCGTCCCCGTTATCGTCGCCGTCTGCAGCGCGGGAAACGACCATGATCCAGTGTTCGTTTGGTTCGTACCAGAAGACGTTTGGATCACGGAATTCTGGGTCGTTGGTATCGACAACTGGATTGTCGGCGTACGCCGTAACCGTCTTGCCGTTATCGGTACTATACGCGATACGTTGATCCTGGATCGACTCGTTGAGGTGGGCACCTGTATACGACAAGATCAGCGCATCCTCACCGAATCCAGCCGTGTTCTGGGTATCAACGGTGCCACCACCCGAGAATTTTCCAATGTTGTTCTCTTCATCGAATGGGAGTTTGACACCGTGGTACGTCCATTCGAAAAGGTCCTCGCTGGTCGCATGTCCCCACTCGATATCCTCCCAGAAGGGGTTGTAGGGGTTGTACTGGAAAAACAGATGGTAAACACCTTCGTGGTAGACTAACCCGTTCGGGTCATTGATCCAGCCTTGTGGTGGTGCGAAGTGAAAGCCCGGTCGCCAGAGATCCGATTCCGACGCTTCTATCTGTTCGACGTGATCTGTGGCTGAGACACTCAGCCCGGAACCACCGAGTACCGTCGTCGTAAACAGGCCGGTCCCTGTCACTCGGAGTGCATTCCGACGGCTGAGCCGCAATAATTCGTTCATCGACTCTTCACTTTCCTGTAGATTGTTATCTTGTACCACAACTAGGTTGAGTACGAGAATTATTTTCAAACTAGTGGTTTTTATCGTTTCTGATCGATATATACATCATAATACTGTACTTGTTCAATAGAAGATTCAAGGATAGTGAAAATATTCTCCCTGCATTTCCCGTAGAGTATTTCGAATTCCAGTTCATCGCGGGAAGGAATGTTCGAGCTCAAAATTTGAGCGGAACGCTAAGGCCAAAACGGGAGATAGCCTTATTCATTTTCACATGCCACTTAGCAAGTAATATACTCATCTATATATTGTCTTATTAATCGTGCTGTCACTGTCTAGTTTTACACCACCTCAACGGGAGTTGGCCCGTTTAATGCTTGATTCAGCCGATGTGATTATAGTGATGAGCGTGTCATACGATAATATCCATATTTTTAATTTAACTAGTTAGACTACCTTCAGCTGTGGTGATACCTAACTCACTCACCGGTACCGAATCTCTTCTTCAGTAGCAACCGCTGGCCGGAACTCGTCACTGGCTGCCTCGCAGCAATCGTCTGAGTCATTGATCGACGACGCGATGACCAGTTACTAATTGCTCAGTAACCCTGCGGTCCCCATCCGGGTCAGCGAGCAGGATCGAATGTGTGACGATATCAAGTGCTCGCCCCACAATCTGGTAGAATTGATTAAGGATACAGCCTGACAATCAGGCTGTGATACAGACCTCTGGAGACTGGCGAGGAATCAACCGTCTATCTTAGCGAACTGATAGTCTGGCACCCGGAGACGCAAACAGAATTCTCAAAAAAGCTGGCTGGATTGTATAGACGATTCTCTTGAAAAGCCTGCTGCAGTCTTCTAATACGAAATTTGACTCATTTCCCCCTGGTATGGACTACGGAAGATAAATCGAGTGGTCGTTCAAGTCTGTCGATTTGAGTTCATAGGAGTCGGTGTCACTCGAGGTGAAGCAGACCGCCGGAGCTATGTTGATCTCTGGGTGCTCACTCGGTCTGGGCGTGCTGTGAACCAACGCGAGGCGAACGCTGTAGCTCGCGAGCTCGAAGAGCAGGTCTTTGACAGGGACAGATATGCCTACGATATTGACGTTGAGTCGGTCAATTCGACCCCCGATTACACAACAGCCATCCGAGAAATCGTCGTTTCGGGTATCCCACACTACACCACCGATGGCTTTGAGAGCGTTGAGGAGTACCTGTTGGAAGTGAGCAGCGATAACGCGTAGTCGGTACGGAGCGTACCGAGCGCCTGTTTCAAAGGTACTCTAGTAACCGTTAGAACTTTTCACTCATCACTTGTTACAAGAGATAGTGAATCATCTCGACGAGATCTCCGTCGAGGAATTGCATGACGCTCTCGACAATGTGGACCGAAAGAAGTCGAGACAACGGCTCTTACGGCCGTCGCATACAAGAACGGTGTGACACAAACTGAGCTATCCGAGTGGTACGACGTTCAGCGGCGGACGATCTACAGCTGGCTCAATCGACTCGTCGGTGTCGAGTCGCTTGAGCAAGCCGTTTCTGACAAGAAACGAACTGATAGGAAGCGAAAACTCACAGAACTACAGCAAGAAGAATTCGAAGATAATTCGATCGTCGTATTGGATGGAGCGCCGTATTTTCAGGCGTCGACTGTCACGGGCCGCCAGGTCCGTGACGACCTTGCCTTCGTGACGTTACCATCGTATTCGCCGGATCTGAACGCTGTCGAGGAATGCTGGAGACAGCTTCAAGCAGCTCTCAGCAACCGCTTCTTGACTCGCTCGACGAGGTTACGACAGCAATCGACACTGCTCTCGACCAACTCCCTATCCCTAACATGAGCAATTACTTCTAGGTTCTACTATGGAAGAACTCCCAGAGTTTGAGGACAGCCATGTCATCCTCCCGGATCGGCCCGGCCACGGCTACCGAGTCGATTCAGACGCACGCGAGGAGTACGCCGTCTCATTCAACTGATCGTGACTTCACCGGTGCTACAACTGGAGTCCGCTGCGGGTACGGTCCTACTCCCACCCAATATGTCTCGATATTCGATATCCTTTTTAGCCACACAGGAAAAATTGGTAGTGATGACACACACCATACTAGTGACTGACTTTGATTTCTCCGATCTATCGATTGAACGCGATCAATTACCAGATTCCGATGTAGAGATCGTTGAAGGGCAGGCACGGAGTGAAGCGGACTTAGTCGAGACCGTTAAAGAGGTCAAGCCTGACGCGCTGTTGAACCAATATGCACCAGTCACGCGGGCCATCTTTGAGGCCCATTCCGGAATTCAAGCGGTTGGAAGATACGGTATCGGCGTCGATACTGTCGATCTCGATGCGGCGACTGAGCATGGAGTCGTTACGCTCAATGTTCCTGATTATTGCCTCGATGAAGTTCCAACTCACACTATGGCCCTCATTCTTTCGGTAAAGCGGAACACAGCACAGTATACCGCCGAAATCAAATCCGGGACATGGAACTGGACGAATGGGCAACCAATCTACCGTCTCCGCGGCCAGACTCTCGGTCTTGCCGGATTCGGAAAACTTCCTAAGAACTTGGTCGACAAGGCTAAACCATTCGGACTCGAGCCAATCGCCTATGATCCGTATGTGACCGAAGAGGAAATGGCCGAGCACAACGTCGAAAAGGTCTCATTCGACGAACTGCTCGAGCGCTCTGATATTGTGTCGGTTCATACGCCGCTGACCGACGAAACGCGGGAAATGTTTGACACTGAAGCGTTCACTGCGATGGATGAGGACGCGATCATTGTGAATACCTCCCGCGGTTCGACAATTGATGTCGATGCACTCCACGAAGCGCTTGTCAATAGCGAGCTTCGGGGCGCCGGCATCGACGTAATGCCCGATGAACCGCCGGAACACCATCCGCTCTTCGAACTTGATGAGACAGTGATGACACCCCATGTTGCTTGGTATTCAGAGGAATCAATCGGCGATATGCGAGGCACCGTTGCGGAAGACGTCTACCGTGTGCTTGAGGGTGAGACACCGATAAACCCAGTCAACGAAGAGGTCCTCAATTGACATCCTTCTCGCCTGCACCCACGGGCCGTGCCATCAATCCACCTTGATCACGAGTGTCGAGTAGCCGTCCGATGCAAGGTTACTTTCTGATGACGAAGACCTGGCTTGCTTACTTCATGATAGGTTATCTGACTTTCCGGTAAGTCTGAGGCCTTTTCTGTGCTTGAAGGGCGAAATCGGTGGTGAATCCCTATACATGGTGGTCCAGACTTCACCATTTAACCTCTCCCCAGATGGCCGCAAACGAGGGCAGACCAATGCACTCTTCTCCGTGGTTCTGATATCCTACCGAAAGTGCCTTTCATCCGCGGTGCTGGTAACGAGCATAACTCCCGAACCGTCGTTGATTTCATCGCAACCGAGGGGTTTGTTCTGTAGGAGATTGTTGATACTGCTCAGCTATCGCTGTAGAATCGAAGAGAGCAAGGACACCGCGTCAACGGTGTCCGTTGGGCATGATCCCGCTCGATGTGTTATTTGGACAATGCGATTGGACGTGTCTCTTAGGTTCGATCACCGTCCTCGATGATCGCTTTTTCTCTCGGTTTGAGGAGTACGTGACCGCCGATCACGCGAAACATTTCATTCTCGCGTTATGCAAAAGTTCGAAGATAACTTGATTATTGTGTTGGATGGAGCGCCGTATTTTCGAGCGTCGGCCGCCACGGACCTGGCGACCCGTGACGATCTCGAATACGTAACATTCCAGTCATATCCACCTAGCTAAATCCGGTCGAAGAGTGCTGGAGACAACTCCAAGCGGCACTCAGTAATCGCTTCTTTGACTCACCCAACGAACTCACAAGCGGTTGACCAACTCTCGATCCCAAAAGTGAACAATTATTTCTGATACTACTATAGCCGTCTGAGCGATGCCATATCGCCAGACGGCGTCCATTTCCCGGTTGATATGGCCGAATATTACAGTGAGGCCGTCTGAAACTGTCGTCACTCGGCGGCAAAACAAGGCATTCTCTATTCTGGTGCTGCTCCAACCGTTCACCAGAAATCAGCATAGCTCACAGATTGACGTTCGGGAAGTACCAATTATGCGTGCCCGAGGTACGCTGTTTGCCGTTACACAGGTCGAACGTCCAGAGTGGATCACGTCGACGTTACACACTCACTGGATGAGGTTGGTACTGTCATCAGTTGATACGCCCTCAAGGAAGGCACTGCCGTTGATATTTGTGATCGTGTACGTTTCTTTGTTAATACCGATACCGCTGGTGATATCACTGTAATCGTCGCTTCCGGTGCCTGACATCGGACTCTGCGTGCTCGGTGTGCCGTCGCAGCCTTGATCAGCTCCGAATATGCGTAGGTCGGTCAGACAATGTACGATGCACTCAAACTCGCCGGACACGACATCTGGGCCAACACGTCGCGCTCGGAATCATCAAGACCTCGTATGGTCCCCGACTTATCGGCGTACGTGGTTCGGTTCGCCGGCGGTTCCTCGAGGCGACTCATACTTCGACGACCGTGTTCACGAGTTCGCCGATCCCGTCGATTTCGATACGCACCTCGTTGTCCGGTTGGAGCGTGAACCCTTCGTCCGGAACGAGCGACGTTCCCGTGAGCAGAACGCCACTCTGCGGAACGGAATTGTGATCGCACCAGTACTCGACCAGTTCCTCGCACGAGCGGTCCATCTCGCTGGTTGAGGTCTCGCCTTCGTAGAGCGTCTCCCCGTCGCGGCTGATCTCCATCGTCATCGTCAGGTCGTGGGGGTCGCCGACGCTTTCGGCCGACGCGATGCAGGGACCGATCGCACAGCACCTATCGTACACCTTCGCCTGCGGGAGGTAGAGCGGGTTCTCGCCCTCGATCGAGCGGCTGCTCATGTCGTTGCCGACCGTGTAGCCGACGATATCACCGTCGTAGAGGACGATCCCCAGCTCCGGCTCCGGGACGTCCCACTTGGAGTCGCCGCGGATACCGACCGCTTCGTCGGGGCCGACGGTTCGACTCGGCGTCGCCTTGAAGAAGATCTCCGGCCGCTCGGCTTCGTAGACCTGCATGTACATCTCCGCCATCTCGCTTTCGGCCTCGCGAGCTTCCTCGCTGATCTCGTAGGTGACACCGGCCGCCCAGACTTCGTCAGGGACGATCGGAAGCGCGCTGTCATCTAAGGCGTCGCGGTCGACCGTCGGCGCGGTCTCTACGAGCGGTTTCGCGAGTTCGTCGACGGCCGTGTCGGCGACGTCCGCCGCGGCGGCGAGTTTGGTAAATTCGTCGAGACGAGGCTTCACCGCCGTCAGATCGTAGGAAGCATTCCCATCGTCGGCAATCAGTCTATACCCGTCTCCATCAGGAAGACGATGATATCGCATGAGCAGTTAGAGTAGCTTCTGGGTAATAAAATTCCCGTCCGTGGCAGATGTCGGCGTGGCTCTCGTCGAATCACAAAACGTTATCAGACTATTCCCGAATTACGCGCGATGCCGCTGAAAACCGCTTGAATTACGTCGACGGTGAATGGACCGAATCACACACCGGCGAAACGTTCGAAACGACCGACCCAGCGAACCCGGAGGAAGTCGTCGCGACCTATCCGCAGTCCGACGCCGAGGACACGGAGCGCCATCGAGGCGGCCGACGGGGCGAGCGACGACTGGGGAACAACACCCGGCCCCGAGCGCGGACGAATCCTCACCGAGACCGGCTCGCTGCTCGCCGACCGCAAGGACGATCTCACCGAACTGCTCGTCCGCGAGGAGGGCAAGACCTGGAGCGAGGCCGCCGGCGAGGTACGGCGAGCGATCGACATCTTCCACTACTACGGCGCCAAAGCCAGCGACCTCGGCGGTACGGTCAAAAGATCCAGCGCCCGCAACACGAACCTCTACACGAAGAACGAACCGCTCGGCGTCGCCGGACTGATCACGCCCCGGAACTACCTCATCGCCATCCCGGCCTGGAAGATCGCGTCCGCGCTGGCCGTGGGCAATACGATCGTCATCAAGCCGGCAACACTGGCGCCGGGCGTCGTCCACGAGATGGCGTCCGCCCTCGAGGAGGCCGATCTCCCCCACGGAGTCATCAACGTCGTCACCGGCCCGGGCGGCACGGTCGGCGACGCGATCGCGGACCACTCCGCGGTCGACGCCGTCTCCTTCACCGACAGCACGCAGGTCGGGAACGCGGTCTACGACACCGCGACCGAGGATGGCAAGCGCGTCCAGATGGAGATGGTCGGCAAGAACCCCACCCTCGTCACCGACAGCGCGGATGTCGAGGAAGCGGCTGACATCGTCTCTGCGGGCGCGTTCGGCGTCACCGGGCAGGCGTGTACGGCCGCGTCCCGCGCGATCGTCCACGAGGACGTCTACGACGAGTTCGTCGAGGTGATCGTCGAGCGTGCCGAGGCCATCGATCACGGCCACGGGCTGGACGACCCCGGCAAGGGCCCCCACGTCAGCGAGTCGGAACTCGAGACCACCCTCGAGTACGTCGACATCGCCGACGACGAGGGCGCGACCCTCGAGTGCGGCGGGAACGAAGTCGGCCGGGAGGGTTACTTCGTCGAGCCGACCGTCTTCTCCGACGTGGACAACGACATGCGCCTCGCACAGGAAGAGGTCTGCGGACCGGTCCTCACAGTTATCCCGGTCAGCGACTTCGACGAGGGCGTCGCGGTCGCCAACGACGTCGACTTCGGCCTCTCGGCCAGCGTCGTCACGGACGACCACACCGAGGCGAACCGCTTCGTCGAGGAAGTCGAAGCGGGCGTCGTCAAGATCAACGAGAAGACCAGCGGCCTCGAGCTGCATGTCCCCGAGGCGGCATGAAGGACTCCTCGAGCGAGACCTACCTCGAGCAGGGTGACGCCGGGCTGGACTTCTACCAGATCAGCAAGACGGTCTACGACAACTACTAACGGGCTGACGGGGCGCAACGCCGCGCCATCGCAGCATGACCAGATGGCTCGTGCAGCTGCGCCGACAGGCGCAGCAGCACTCGCCAGACAGCCATATAGGTCCTGTCAAACCCCTCACTAGCGTCGAATGATAAGGGAGATCGGCCTTCTGAAGGCCCATCTCCGCCAGTATTTGTATTACTTCGCTCAAGAGATTGAGTGTTTCACGGTAGGATTTCTCTAGGTAAACCCGCAGACAATGTAGCGAAACGACGGCGTAGTCGGCGAATCCGCACCCCACCAACAGCACTTTTAGCTAACGTCACGATCTTTTCAGTGAAGCGGGAAATTTTGGACATGAATCATCCGCCGTTTCCCGCTTCAACTCCCTAGTTGTGACGGTTCAACTCGATGCTATCTGGCGATCACCAGCACCAATGCAATCGAACGTGATT
Source organism: Halostagnicola kamekurae (assembly GCF_900116205.1). Lineage (NCBI taxonomy): Archaea > Methanobacteriati > Methanobacteriota > Halobacteria > Halobacteriales > Natrialbaceae > Halostagnicola > Halostagnicola kamekurae. The sequence continues at coordinate 45,109 of NZ_FOZS01000009.1, forward strand.
CCGGAGCGCCGACTGAACCGCGTTCAGTCGACTGTACGGCGACGTCGGAAGGATTGTGCCCAATTGCCGGGTGCGAATTCGTCTCGCTTCGTCGATTTTTCAATCACACAACGAGAATCGTAACCGCAACTCGCCGAAGCCCCTCGAATACGCCCACATAGCGCTTGAACCATCGAAATCCATCCATGTCATGAATTTCAACATTATATCCAACTGGATATTAGATACACGAAAAATTAAAGAAGGAGAAGGAGAGACGGAATTGTGATGTTCAATAATACAGTACTGCAACTCGGTGGACAGGCACCACTTGTCTCGCTCGTAGCGGGCATTGTGGTAATCGTACTCATGCTGGTCATCCTCGACCTCCCGGCGTTCGTTTCGCTCGTCGT